>DATLVW010000676.1:0-3472 GCA_035577085.1 Thermoanaerobaculia bacterium | reverse complement strand
TGAGGCTGAATGCGCCGCTGGCCTTCACGTCGTCGTCGAAATGCACTTCGCCGGAAACGTGCTCCTCGTCAAGAGAGAGGAAGAGGTAATACGTCCCCGCCGCGACGGGCGGCAGCTTCACGTTCATCGTGCGCCTGATGTCCTCACCCGAGCCCAATGCCGGCAGCGTGATCGTGCCCAGCACCAGATCGGCGGACGACATCGAGGGTCCTCGTCCGAGGCGAACGCGCGCCGTCGCTGCCGCCGCCGTAAGGTTGCCGAGGTTCGCGAGTTCAACGTTCAGCGCAATCGTGTCGCCCACACGTCCGCTCATCGCGGAAGGCTTGATGTCGAGCGCCGTCAGATCGGGCGACTGCACTCCAGGTGCGCAAATTGTGTTCGGTACTGTGACTGTGACTGCATTGGAGAGCGGCGCCGAGAGGGCGTTCGTGGCCACGTTGTATCTGTAGGTGTGACCGGGTACGACGTTTGTGTCCGAATATGCGATGCCGTGCGGAACCGCATACGGAGCTCCATCCCTGAAGAGCTGCCACGCGATTGGAATACCTACCGGCGTCCAGTTGAGGGCAACGCTTGGCACCTGCGAAATGGCGTTGCAGGTGGCGCTCCCTGAGAGCAAAGGCACTGGTGGCTCGGTGACGCAGATGTCAGCAGGAATGTTGATCTCCACGGTGTTCGACGTAGAGGCGCCGGCGGAATTCTTTGCGACGACGTAGTACGTAGTCGTGAATCCCCCGGATTCCAAAGCCGCATAGTAGGTATAAAGATCCGCGTCACCGCGGACGGTCGAGAGAAAGGCACCATCCCGGTAAACGTCGTAGCTGCTGGCAAGCCGCGCTGCATGCCAGTCCAATTCCACCCCCGGGCCCATGACGCGTTGCGGATTGCCGGGGTAGCAGAACGCCTTGCCCGTGATCGTGATTGGATCAGGTATCGGTATACATGAAGGTGTGGGTGGCGCGACCGTTATGGTGTTCGAGTCGGTCGTAGCCGTACCGTCGCTGGCCCGCGCGAAATAGGATCGCGCCGGGCCGCCGGCAACGAGGTCCCCGTAGTAGTAGAAGTAGTTGTACTTGGAGAGCGGCGATACCGACATGTCCGTATGCTGCCCGTCGTCGCGAATGAGCTCGTAGGACGTCGCGCCGCTCGACGGCGTCCACTGGAAGACTATCGCCGGCGGGAATGAGGAACACGCGGGTGTACCGGTCAGCGTGAATGCACCCGGCGCCGCGGCAGCGGGAAGGGTGACGAGCGCAGAGGCGAGCGCGGCACGGAATAGAGCAGATCTGAGGAAATCCACGGGACGGACCGACCGGTACTCTAGCGCATGGAGAACGATTCCATCTGCGACCATCTGCGTCATCTGCGGATGGCCTCTTTCTACGCGGCACCCATAAGCTGCCGCAGCACGAACGGCAGGATCCCGCCGCTCTTGTAGTAGTCGACTTCGATCGGCGTATCGATGCGGACGATTACCGGAACCTTCTCCGTACTGCCGTTTGCGCGATGCACGACAAGCGTTGCCTTCTGTCGCGGACGAAGATCGCCGGACACCTCGATGTCGAAGACTTCCGTTCCGTCGAGTTTGAGCGAGTGCGCGTTTGTCCCTTCGTCGAATTGCAGCGGCAGCACTCCCATCCCGACGAGATTGGAGCGATGGATCCGCTCGAAGCTTTGCGTGACGACGGCACGGACGCCGAGGAGCTTCGTGCCCTTCGCGGCCCAATCGCGCGACGAGCCGGTGCCGTACTCCTGCCCCGCGATCACGATCAGCGGCGTGCCTTCCTTCTGATATTGCATCGCCGCGTCGTAGATCGACATCTGCTCGCCGTCCGGCTGATGGACGGTGACGCCGCCTTCGACGCCCGGCACCATCAGGTTCTTGATGCGCACGTTCGCGAACGTCCCGCGCGTCATCACGCGGTCGTTGCCGCGCCGCGAGCCATAGCTGTTGAAGTCTTCGACCGGAACGCCCGACTCAATCAGGTACTTGCCTGCCGGCGAGCTTGGCTTGATCGATCCGGCCGGGCTGATGTGATCGGTCGTGACGGAATCGCCGAAGAGCGCCAGCGCGCGCGCGCCGGTGATCGCAGCGCTTTCGCCCGGCTTCATCCCCTGCTCGCCGATGAAGAACGGCGGCTCCTGGATGTACGTCGACGCCGGGTCCCAGTTGTAGAGCAGTCCGCCTGTCGTCGGGATCTCATTCCAAAGCGGGTTCTGATCGGAGAAATTCTTGTAAAGCGTGCGGAACGACTCCGGATCGAGCGCGCCGGCCATGCACGTACGGACTTCCTCCATCGTCGGCCAGATCTCGCGCAGATAGACGTCCTCGCCATGCGATCCCTGGCCGATCGGCTCCTTGGCCATGTCGATATCGATGCGGCCGGCCAGCGCGAAGGCGACCACCAGCGGCGGCGACATCAGGAAATTCGCGCGGATCGATTGATGCACGCGCGCTTCGAAGTTGCGGTTGCCGGACAGGACGCTGACGCCGACGAGGTCGTGTCGCGCAATGGCGTCTTCGATGTGCGGATCGAGCGGACCGGAGTTGCCGATGCAGGTCGTGCATCCGTAGCCCACGGTGTAGAAGCCGAGTTGATCGAGATACGGCTGCAGGCCGCTGCGATGGTAGTAGTCAGTGACGACGCGCGAGCCTGGTGCGAGCGACGTCTTGACCACGCGCGGAACGCGCAGTCCCTTCTCGACCGCTTTCTTCGCCAGCAGTCCGGCCGCGAGCATCACCGAGGGATTGGAGGTGTTGGTGCAGGAAGTGATCGCGGCGATGAGAACGTCGCCGTGATGCAGCTCGGCGACCGCACGCGGGAACTCGTCAGTCAGCGAATCGGCATCGACGCGGTCGGGCGTCGGCCGGTTGTTCAGCATCTCTTCTTCCGTCGTGATGCTCGTGTTCTTGCGCGCGGACGCCAGCGCGTTCGGTGCCGTCGCCGAATCCTGAGCGCCTCCGCCGGTGACCGTGTTTCCCGCATCCTGCGAGCGCAGACCGACGAGCGTCTTCGCCTTCCGCGTGGCTTCGCTCTCCGACTTGCCATAGCCCGCGGGGGCGGCGGCTTTGAGCATCGCCATCCACTCGCTCTGAATGTTGTCCAGCTCGATGCGGTCCTGCGGACGTTTCGGGCCGGCTACGCTGGCGCCGACCTTCGAGAGATCGAGCTCGAGCGAGGTCGTGTAATCGATCTGCCCCTTTTGCGGCATGCCGAACAGACCCTGCGCTTTGAAGTATCCGCGCAACGCGTTGACCTGCGCGTCGCTGCGCCCGGTCATCGTCATGTAGCGGCAGGTCTCTTCGTCGATCGGGAAGTAGCCCATCGTCGCGCCGTACTCCGGGGCCATGTTCGCGATCGTGGCGCGATCCGCGAGCCCGAGGGATGCTGCCCCTTCGCCGAAGTACTCGACGAACTTGCCGACGACCTTTGCTTTGCGGAGCATCTCCGTGATCGTGAGCACGAGATCG
>DATLVW010000675.1:0-7529 GCA_035577085.1 Thermoanaerobaculia bacterium | reverse complement strand
GACAGCGCCGATTGCCGCGTCAGCTCGAACGCGATGCCGAGAACGATCAGCAACACGAGCGCAGCAAATGCGCCCGTGCCGATGCGGAAGCTGCGGTCGTCAGAGGAGCGCTTCATTGGGCGTTCATTGAACCGTCGCGAGCGCCTGCAGTTCCTTCGCGACAACTGGTTGCGGCAGCGGCGCGTAGCCGAGTCCGGGGGCGAACTTCTGGCCGTCGGCGAGAGCCCACTTCAGGAAGTCGACCATCGCTTTGCTGCGCGCTTTGTCCGCCGGATGCTGATAGAGAAGCATCCAGGTGAATGAGGCGATCGGATAGGCGTCAGCGGCGGCGGGATCGGTGATCGAGACACGGAAGTCGTCGGGCATCGTCACGCCGGCCGCCGCGGCCGTCACCGAATCGAGCGACGCCGTGATGAACTTGCCGGACTTGTTCTGCACCGGGCCGTACGGAATCTTGTTCTGCAGCGCGTAGATCAGCTCGACGTAGCCGATGGCTCCGGGCGTCTGCTGCACGAGACCGGAGACGCCTTCGTTGCCCTTCGCTCCGACGCCTGCCGGCCAGTTGACCGAGGTGGCCACGCCGACCTTTTCCTTGAAGTCCGGCGAGACCTTAGAGAGAAAGTCACAGAAGATGTAGGTCGTGCCCGAGCCGTCGGAGCGATGGACGACGGCGATATCCGTATCCGGAAGCGCGACTCCCGGATTGAGTTGTGCGATGGCGGGATGGTTCCACTTGGTGATCCTGCCGAGGTAGATGGTGGCGAGAACCGGACCGCTGAAACGCAGCGGTTGCGTCACGCCGGGAACGTTGTAGACCGGCACGACGCCGCCGAGGACGGTAGGAAAATGAAGGATCGGAGCGGGAGCATCTTTGAGCTGCGCATCGGTCATCGGGCCGTCGCTGGCGCCGAAGAAAACCGTTTGCGCCGTCAACTGTTTGATGCCACCGCCGGAACCGATCGGCTGGTAGTTGATGTGAACCTCTGGATGCGACTTCTGGTACTCATCGAACCACTTGGAGTAGATGGGATTGGGGAAGGTAGCGCCGGCGCCGTTGATGGCCAGGGGACCGGTAGATGTGGTTGTGTTGTTGCCGTTTTCCTGAGGCGCGCAGGCGGCAAGCGCAACTGATAGGGCTACTGCGAACAACGTTCGTTTCATGGCGCGGAGGTTACGGGCACGCATTGGCGGGGCGGTGCAGGGCGTGTAAATTCGGTGTGAAGAGACGAAGATCAGCACAGAGACAGAAAGGTCACAGAGGAGTCTCTGTGTCTCCGTGGTGATCGGCCTTGAGAGACCCTATTGCTTCACCTGCTTGAGCGCCTCCATCTCCATCGCCACGATTTCCTTCGGCAGCGGCGCGTAGCCGAGCGGCGCGGCATACTGCTGGCCATCGGTCAAGGCCCAGCGCGCGAACTCCACCATCATCCGCGAGCGCACGACGTCGCGCGGTGACTGTTGCAGCAGAAGCCAGGTGAACGAGGAGATCGGATAGACGTTGCGGCCGGGCGCGTTGGTGATCGACACGCGGAAGTCTTTCGGCATGTTCTTCACCGCCTCGGCCGCCGCATTCGTGACCGTCTCGGTCGATGCCCGCACGAACTCACCGGCCTGGCTCTGCACTGTGCCGTAGGACATCTTGTTCTGCAGTGCGAAGATCAACTCGACATAGCCGATCGACGACGGCGTCTGCTTGACGAGACCGGCTACTCCTTCGTTGCCCTTGGCGCCGACGCCAGCCGGCCAGTTCACCGACGTGGCCACACCGACTGTCTTGCGGTACTCGGGCGACACCTTCGAGAGGTAGTCGCACCAGATGTAGCTAGTGCCCGAGCCGTCGGAGCGGTGAACGACGGTGATTTCGCTGCCCGGGAGGCTGACCCCTGGATTCGCGGCCTGAATGGCAGAATCGTTCCAGCGTGTGATCTTGCCGAGGTAGATGTCGGCGAGGACTTTGCCGGGGAAGCGGAGCTCGGCTTTGACCTCGGGGATGTTGTAGATCGGAACGACACCACCCAGCACGGTCGGCAGGTGCAGGATGCGAAAGCCGGCGCCGGTGATCTGATCGTTCGTCATCGGACCATCCGAGGCACCGAAGAAGACGGTGCCGGCGGAGAGCTGGCGGATGCCGCCGCCCGATCCGATCGGCTGGTAGTTGATCTCCGCATTGGGATGCGCCTTGTGGTACTGATCGAACCACTTCGTATAGATCGGGCTGGGGAACGTCGCGCCGGCGCCGTTGATCTGAACGGTCTGCGCGGATGCAGCGGTAGCGAGCAGCAGGGCGGCTGCGAGGAAGAGCTTCTTCATTGTCATCTCCTAGAAATTGACGAGCATTTTCATCTCGTAGTTCGTGGCGTTGGGGGCTGCGGGCGTGAGACCCGAACGTTTGAGAGAATCGCGGTCGAACAGGAACGCAACGGCTTTACCGCTCAGGCCCGGCACCCAGTAGGCGATGCCGTCGATGTCGCGCTTCTGCTTCTGTGAATGAATGGCGTCGTTGGGAAGGAAGTTGTCGTGACGGATCAGCGCTTCCCACCCCTGCGTGCCGAGCTTCGGCGTAACCCAGACCGACCAGCCTTTGGAACTGATCTGGGGCTTCGACGCAGACGTCTGGTCCTTCGCGCGCAAAACTTCGAAGCCGGCATTGCCGAGGGCGTGCTCGTACGTGACCTGTCCGATCGTGCGTTGCCGCTTGGCGCTCCCGACATAGTGGTCATCGATGACGAAGCCCGTGAGGCGCAGGCCCTTCAGTTCCGGTCCGCCGAGGGGGAAAGGGCGAACGGTGCCGCGTACTTCGAAACCCTTCTCGTTATTGACCTCGGCCTTGTTGTAGTTCTCGCCGTTGTAGAAGCCGGCGTGCACGTCACCATAGTTGCCGTTGAAGGCGTAGTGGCCGGAGATCCCGGAATCCGCCGACGAGATCAGGCCGGCCCGCTCCGCGAACATCGTCCCCTGGAAACGATAGCGGTAGATGCCCTCGCTGTAGTCGAGGTACGGCGTCTGCTGCTGGCCGAACCGCACCCACGAGCCTTTCGTCGTCCAGTCGTCGAGATTCAACTGCGCGTAGCCGTACTTGAGACGGAAGATCTGGCTGCCGCTGAGCGACGGCCCCGTGCTCGTCTCGCGCGACACGTCCGGCGTGATTCGGAAAAGGATCCAGTGATTGATGTTGCCCGTGACGTTGATGTAGGCGCGGGTGATGTTGAACGCGCTGGCATGAATGACGTTGCCGTCCGAGTCTTTCGTGGTTGGGGAATCGGCGTACGTGTAGTCGCCGTAGATCGTCGCTCCGACGTTGAACTTCGGCGTATCGTCCGGCGGCGTAACGCCTTCCGCCGGCGTAACCTGCGCAAACGCGCCGGTGGTGCTGACCACGATCGCCGCCGCGGCGATGAAACGGGCTGCCAAATTGCGAATCTTCATTACCTGCAAGCCTCCTGTTGATTGCCCGGATGGTAGGTTTGGGGCCTGCACTCGGCATGCGGCGCGCGTAAACTCAGCGTGAACGGCGCGAAAAAACGGCGCATGATGTCCGGGTCAGAGGAGAGCTGAATGTTCCGACGAATCGCCAACCTGTTCCGCGGATTCCTGAGTCTCTTCATCGGCGGGGTGGAGCGCCAGAATCCGGAAGCGCTTCTCGAAGTGGAGAAGGAGAACATCCGCCGCCAGATCGCGAACTACAACCAGGGCCTGGCCGCGCACGCCGGTCTCTGCGAGCGGCTGATGACGCAGGTCAAACGGCTGGAGCAGGAAGAGAGGGAGCTGCGGGCCAAGACGGCAGCCAACCTCCGCGCCGGCAATCGCGATCTGGCCAGTCAGCAGGCCTTGCGGCTGCAGACGGTACAGCGCGAGCTGATCGAGAATCGGACGCAGCTCGAATCGGCCGAAGGCACGTACAAGGAGTTGCTGCGCGCGCGCGACGTGTCGGTGAAGGCAGCGCAGGCGAAGATCGAGTCGCTCAAGACGAGCCTGAACGATCTGAAGATCAAGCGCGCCACGGCCGAGCTGAACGAGATGGCGTCAGGGATGATCTCGCAGATCGGCGGCTCCGGCGACACGCTCAACCGCCTGCACGAGATGCTGGAAGAAGAGCGCGAGAAAGCCGCCGGCCGCGCCCGCGTCGCCCGCGACACGCTTCACTCCACGGATTTCGAGATGCAGGAGCACGAGCAGAAGGCGCTCGCCGATCAGGCGCTGGCGGACTTCGCGGCGAACGAGGGGCTGGCGTTGGAACCGCCGAAGGCCGTGAAGGCGATCGCGGCGGCGGAGCAGAAGAGTTTGGGGCCGAAGACATGAGGAGTGTGGGCGTCTCGCCCGCGGCCATTGGGGCGTCCCCGCCCCGATGGTTTGCAATTCGCGACTGATATCGAAGCTCGAACCTCAGTTGGGCGTCCGGGCGGTGCGCGGGCCAACTCGACTCGCGACCAGCCAAGCACTTGGGCGAGACGCCCCAGTGCCCGCGGTCGAGACGCCCGCACTCCTACTCCACCACCTCGCCCGACAGATCGATCACCGGGTACTCCATCTTCAGCGACTCCAATGCGTCCTTGATGATCTCCGCGACGACCAGGTTCCGGTACCACTTTGCGTTCGCGGGGATCACGTGCCAGGGCGCCCATTTCGTCGACGTCCTTTCGAGCACGTCTTCGTAGGCGTCCATGTACTTGTCCCAAAGCTTGCGCTCCTCGAGGTCGCCGTGCTGGAACTTCCAGTGCTTCTTCGGATCGTCGATGCGCTCCTGCAGGCGTTTGCGCTGCTCATTCTTGCTGATGTTGAGGAAGAACTTGAGGATCGTCGTACCGGTGGCTGCCAGCATCTTCTCGAACTCGTTGATCTGCTTGTACCGCTTCCGCCAGACCTTCTCATCGACCAGGTTGTGCACCCGCACGACGAGCACGTCCTCGTAGTGGCTGCGATTGAAAACCACGACCTCGCCCTCGCCCGGCATCGGTGCGTGGACGCGCCAGAGAAAGTCGTGGTCGAGTTCTTCCTGCGTCGGCTTCTTGAACGAGACCACGCGCACGCCCGACAGGCTCATGCCGTTCAGGACGTGGCGGACCGTCCCATCCTTGCCCGAGGTATCCATCCCCTGGAGGATGATCAGGACTTTGTGTTTGTGCTCGGCGTAGAGCAACTCCTGGAGCTCGCCGAGGCGGCTTTCGAGGTCGACGCATCGTTCCTTGCCATCGGCCTTGTCGTTACAGAGTGGCGTGCCCTCGGGATCGAAATCCTTCATGCGGACTTTACTGCCGGGATCGATACGATGGACTTTGGTGTGCATTGTGCGATTCTCCTCCCGGAACAGGCATTCTTTACAAGCTCTTCATCCTCAAACCGGTGAGGGCGAGGATACTGCGTTGCAGCATGGCTGAAAAACCGAAGCGGATTGCCGCCATCGACGTCGGCACGAACTCGATCCACATGATCGTGGCGGAGACGCGCGACCGCGGCTATCGCGTCGTCGACCGCGAGAAGGAGATGGTGCAGCTCGGTCTGGCCAGCCTCGACGGCGAACCGCTGACCGAGGACGCCATGGTTCGCGGCGTGGCCTCGATCGGACACATGGCAGAGATTGCCGCCAAGTGGAACGTCGACGAGGTCTTCGCGGTGGCCACGAGCGCCGTGCGCGAAGCGCCGAACCGACGCGACTTCCTCAAGCGCGTAAAGGACACGACCGGCGTGAAAGTGCGGATCATTTCCGGCGAAGAAGAGGCCGACTACATCTTCCGCGCCGTTCGTTCGGCGGTCGACGTCGACGGGCAGACAGCCCTTTGCATCGACATCGGCGGCGGCAGCGTGGAGATGATCGTCGGCACCGCGGACGAGACCTATTTCACGCGCAGCGAGCCCCTCGGCGCGCTTCGTCTGGCGCAGCGCTTCGAATTGACGGAGCGTCCGTCGCCGCGTGCGCTCGATGAGTGCCGCAATCACATCCACGACCGCATCGCCAAGCTTCGCCGCCGCATCCGCCGCCTCGGTGTCGATCTCTGCGCCGGGACATCCGGAACGATTCAGACTCTTGCCACGATGGCGTCGCCGGCCGACACGCAGTCCTCGACTCATGGTCTGCGCCGGCTGGAGCGGGCTGCCGTACAGAACCTCATCCCCGTCCTCGCGTCGATGACCTCGCGCGAGCGCGCCGAGCGGTTCAGCCTCGACGCGCCTCGGGCCACCAGCATCCTCGCCGGAGCCGTTGTGCTGGCCACGTTGCTGGAGACGTTCGACATCGAGGAGATGCTGGCCTGCCCTCTGGCGATGCGCGAAGGGATGCTCGAAAGCCGCGTGGCGGCGCTGGAAAAGCCCGACGATATCGGCGGCTCCCTCCGCTACGCCTCGGTGCTCGCGCTCGCGCAACGCACCGACGTCGATCTGAAACACGGCACGCACGTCGCCAAGCTGGCCGCGCGCATCTTCGATCAGACCAAGGCGCTGCACGCGCTGGAAGCGAAGACGACCGATCTGCTCGAATCAGCGGCCGTGCTGCACGAAGCCGGGCTGCACGTCAGCGACCGCGCGCATCACAAGCACAGCTACTACCTCATCCGCCACGCCGACCTGCGCGGCTATACAGACGAGGAGATTCTCATCATTGCCAACACCGCGCGGTACTACCGGAAGGCGCCTCCTGCGCCGTCGCACGACAACTTCGCCGAGCTGACACACACGCAGCAGCAGGACGTGGAGAAACTCGCCGCCATTTTGCGGATCGCCGAGGCGCTGGACCGCGGGCACCGGCGCTCGGTGCGCGATGTGGCGGTGCGCGTCACGCGCGAGCAGGCGACATTCACCGTTCGCACGCGGTCTGATTCCGCGGTCGAGATTGCCAGCGCACGAAAACGAGCGAAATACTTCGCCGACCTCTTCGAAGTAGAAGTCCGCTTCGAAGCGATGTGAGGAGGCACGCCGTGGAGTCTCAGGAAAAGTTCATCGTCCTTCTTCGTCACGGAATCGCCGAGCCGCACGGCACACGCGAAGACGATGACGCGCGCATTCTTACCGAGACCGGCAACCGGCGGATGAAGCAGATCGGCCGCGGACTGGCGAAATGCTTTCCGAAGGCCGAGGCGATCTATTCGAGTCCGTTGATCCGCTGCATCGAGACGGCGGAGTGGGTGGAGAAAGGCTACGGATCTGCCGTGCATATGAAAACGACGGACGCGCTGAAGCCTGGCGCCGATGTCGAAGCATTTCGTGCGTTGCTCAAGAAGATCAAGGCGCGTCACGTCATCTTCGTTGGCCACGAACCGAATCTGAGTACGACGATGCTGGCGATCGCGAGTCTTCACGCCGACAGCCCGATCGAGCTCAAAAAGGGCGGCTGCTACGGCTTGCGACTGGCTGCCGATGGCAGTGCGCATCTGGAGTGGGTGCTGCCGCCGCGCGTTTTGCGAAGGCGGTGAGAGAAGTGCTTTCGTCGTGAATCGATGCGCCGCGCTTGACGTGAAGGAATCGTCAAAGTCAGGTTGAGACGAGTTGGTTCGAGGTCGATATCGTTGGCAAGAATGTCGAGGTTGACCCCGAGAATC
>DATLVW010000674.1:0-8155 GCA_035577085.1 Thermoanaerobaculia bacterium | reverse complement strand
AAACGGCGGCTGTCCAACCGCTCCAATCAGTGCCCAACAATTGTCTTTCTGAACGAGGAAATCTTTCGCGGATGCGCCACACGGAATCGTGGCCGGGCTTTGATGCGGCGAACCGTTGCGTGTGTTCAATCCGTTGAATCACTCCGTTCCGAGAGCCGACCGTTTGATGAAGCAAACCCTTATTTTGCAGTGACTTGAGATCCAAGAATCCGTTTGCATAAGTGGTTCGGCAAATGCACGGCACGTTTGAAGTCCAACAGTAATATTCACTTGAGGGAAAATCGAGGAGGAACGATGAAGCTACAACGATTTACGATCTGTTTCTTCCTGCTGCTCCTGGTTGCAGCCGGCGCCTTCGCGCAGGGCACGACCGGGGCGCTGACCGGCACGGTCACGCAAGCGGGAACCAATCTTCCGGGCGTGACGGTGACGATCTCGTCGCCGACACTGCAGGGAACACGTACGACCGTCACGAATGAGAACGGCGACTACAACTTTTCGGCGATCCCGCCAGGTCAGTACAAAGTGGTGTTCTCGCTGTCCGGGCTGAGCGACGTCACGAAGAACGCGACGGTCAACCTCGTTGAGACCAAACGTCTCGATGCTGACATGAAGATGTCGGCCGTCTCCGAAGCCATCACGGTCACGGCCAGCCAGGCCACCGTGCTGGAGACGCCTCAGATCGAGTCGAACTACAAACAAGAGGCAGTCAACAAACTGCCCATCAACCGCAATCCGGCAGCGCAGGCTACCCTGTCGCCCGGCGTCAGTGCCGGAATCAACGGCAACACGATCTCCGGCGCGATGTCGTACGACAACCTTTATCTGGTCAACGGCGCTGTCGTGAACGAGAACCTTCGCGGCCAGCCGCACGCCCTCTACATCGAAGACGCCATTCAGGAGACGACGGTTCTCACCGGCGGCATCTCCGCAGAATACGGCCGCTTCACCGGCGGGGTGGTTTCTTCGATCACCAAGTCGGGCGGCAACGAGTTCAGCGGCTCCGTCCGCGACTCGCTCGACAATCCTCAGTGGACGGAGAAGAGTCTGCCCTCGCAGACCGTCCCGATCGACCATACCAACAACACGTACGAAGAAACACTCGGTGGCCGCATCATTCGCGACCGTCTGTGGTTCTTCGTGGCCGGCCGCCAGTCGAAGATCTCGGCCAACCGCTCGATTTCAGCCGTGACGGGTGGAGGCGGTCTGCCGAATCCAACCATTGCCGCGTATACGGTGAACACGAGCAACCCACGTCAGGAATACAAAGTCACCGCAAACCTGACACAGAAGCACTCGATCGTCGGGTCGTATCTCAACAACGATCAGAAATCAGACAAGAACTGCCAGGGCACTTGCATCGATCTGCGTACGCTGAACACGACCGGTGTCGATAACCCGAACAACTTCAAGACCCTGCACTACAACGGCGTCATCACCAACAACCTCCTCCTCGAAGGCGACTGGGCGAAGAAGTACTTCGCGTTCGTCGGCTTCGGCGGCAGCCAGCCTCAGGGCGCCACCAGCGCTCATGACCTCGCTACCGGTACGACCCTGCGCGACAATTTCACCGGGCAGGGTGGAACCGGCAATGCTCCGCTCTTCTGCGGAAGCTGCAGTCCCGAGCTTCGCAACAACAAAGAGTGGGAAGCGAAGGCTCGCTACTTCCTGGGTACCAAGTCGCTCGGCACCCACAATATGGTCATCGGTTACGACGATTGGGCTGAGCAGCGGCTCTCGAACAATTACCAATCCACCACCGATTTTCGTTTCAACGTCAGCGGCGCGGCGCCGGTGCAGCAGCCTGACGGCACGATCAAGGTCCAGCTAACCAGCAACGTCGATAGTTTCTCCTGGTTCCCGATCGCCTTCGCATCGCTTGGCTCGAACCTGAAGACCACCTCAGTTTTCGCCAACGACAAGTGGGACCTCAACCAGCACCTCACATTCAACCTCGGCGCCCGCTACGACAAGAACGACGCCGTCGACAGCGCCGGCAATGGCATTTCCAAAGACAGCCTAGTCAGCCCGCGCGTCGGCGCGATCTTCGACGTCTTCGGCAATGGCCGCCTGCGCGTAGACGCCAACTACGGAATCTACAGCGGCCGCCTCGCCGAGACCGTGTCCGGCTCGGCCTCCGCAGCCGGAAACCCCGCTAGCTATTTGTTTGTCTACGGCGGTCCCAGCACCGGTCTGCTCGATTCAGTGACTGCCCTCGAGCAAGCCTTCACCTGGTTCCTCGCCAACGGTGGAACCAACCGCACCTTCGCTTCCGCCAGCATTCCGGGACTGAACACCAAGCTCGATCCCTCCGGTATCAAGTCCCCCAACATGCGCGAGTTCACCGTCGGCGCGGGCACGCAGATCGGGAAAGGCTACGTCCGCGCGGATTACATCAACCGCGACTGGCGCGATTTCTACGCCCAGTTTGACAGCCTGGCCCTGGGCACTGTCGTCGGAAATCCATTCACCGGTGCTCTGGCCGACCTCAACATCATCGGCAACTCGGATCGGCCGGTCCGTAAGTACTGGGCCGTCCAGACGCAGGCTCAGTACCAGCTTCCCGCCGGTTTCGGCGCGGGTGGCAACTACACGTACTCCAAGCTTACCGGCAACGTCGAAGGTGAGAACACCGGCAGCGGTCCGATCACGTTTGCCAATCTGGACGTGGCCTACCAGGAGTACCAGAACTTCAAGCAGAATGCGCCAACCGGCTACCTCGCCGCCGACGAGCGCCACAAAGTGCGCGCATGGGGCACGTACGACATCGGTACGTCGATCGGACACTTCAACTTCGGCCTGATCGAGCGCTACGACTCGGGCAGCCCGTACTCCGCCGCCGGCTCCATTCCGATCACGAATGCCATGCTGTGCTCCGGGATTCCAACCGCGACGGGCACTACCGTCACCAGCTACAACACCTGCTCGTACAAGCTCGCCGACAACACGACAGGCACCGGGACCCCGATTTATCCGAACGGCGCTACCCGTAATACGGCGAGCCAGTACGCGCCTAACGGAAATTCATCGACGGCAACAACCACGAGCGGACTTCCGGCAAGAGCGTTCCTCGGCCCAACTTCCGTTACCTACTTCTTCAGCCCTCGCGGCGCCTTCAAGACGAACAGCATCATCTCCACGGACGTAGCCGTGAACTATGAGCTGCCCATCCGGAACTTTGCGTTCTTTGCCAAGGCAGAAGTTCGGAACCTGCTGAACCACCGTTCGAGTGTCAGCGTTGTGACGACTGTCCGGACGAATTCCACCGCAGGTTCGGGGTTGCTCGCGTTCAACCCGTTCACGCAGTCTCCGATCGAATGCCCGAAGGGCGCTCCCGCAGCCACCTGCACCGCGCTGGGAGCGAACTATCAGCTTGCCTCCACCTTCGGAACGTCAAACACTACGCCGACGACCTTCTCACAGGCCGGTAGCTTCCAGCTCCCGCGCACCTACGTGTACGCAATCGGCGCGCGCTTCTAGTCATCCCGCAACATGGTTTGTAACGAAAGCCCCGGCCTCGGCCGGGGCTTTTTGTTTCAGTGCGGAAGACCGAACAGGTAGTAAACGACACACAGCGCCGCAAGCACAATCGATCCCCCGCTGATCTCGCGCGGCCGTCCCGCCAGAAGCTTCATCAACGGGTACAGCACCAAGCCTGCAGTCAGACCATTGGCGATGTTGTAGGTGAAGACCATCATCGCAATCGTCGCGAACGCCGGCACCAGCTCCGTCAGATCGTCGAAGTCGATGCGGCGGATCGACTCGAGCATCAGCGCGCCGACCGCAATCAGCGCCGGACCGTACGCAAAGCGAAGCTGCTGCATCGGCTCCACCAGCGGGACGAAAAAGAGTGACAGCGCGAAAAGGAGACCGGTCACGATTGCTGCCACGCCCGTGCGCGCTCCTTCGCGGATGCCAACCGCCGACTCGATGTACGCGCCGCTCGTCGACGTCCCCAGCAGGCCGCTGATGCAGCACGAAATGGCATCGACCGTCATCGGCTTCTCGATCTTCGGAAAATTGCCGCGCTCGTCGAGCATCCCGCCCGCGGCACCGACGCCGACGAGCGTTCCAAGCGTGTCGAGAAAGCTCATCAGAAAAAGCGTCAGCAGGATCGGCAGAAACGACAGCTTCAGTACCCCGCGAATGTCGAGCTGCAGCGCGATCGGCGCCAGGCTGTAATCGCCCGTGAAGGGCATCGCAAAGAACGAGTGCGGGGCATGACCGAAGCCGAGGAGGATGCCGGCGGCGGCGGTGAGGACGATGCCTATCAGGATGGCACCGCGAACGCGTAACCGCATCAGCGCCATCATCACGATGAATCCGCCGACGGCCAGCAGTACCTGCGGGCTGCGCAGATTGCCGATCTTCACCGGCACTCCCGTTCCACTCTCGACGATACCCGTCTCCGTCAATCCGATGAACGCGAGGAAGAGGCCGATGCCCGCGGCGAAACTGAACTTCAGGCTCTGCGAGATCGACTTCGCAAGCCAGCCGCGCAGCCCGATCAGCGTGATAAGGAGGAAGAGAACGCCGCTGACAAAGACCGATCCGATGCGCTGCTGCCACGTGATCCCGAGCGCGCCGAGTCCAAAGGCGATGAAGGCGTTCTCTCCCATGTACGGCGCCACCGCGATGGGCCGCTTCGCGTAGAGACCCATGAGAATCGAGCCCACAGCCGCAACTACGATCGTGGCCACGGTGCTCGCCCCCACCGGCAACCCCGCCGCCTTCAGAATCGCCGGATTGACGACGATGATGTAAGCCATCGCGACGAACGTCGTCGCGCCGCCGATGATGTCTTTCTGCATGACGGAACTTTACCTGAGCGCCTGGATGGAAAGTGCGGATCGATACATCGCGATTGATTGACGATGACGACGTTAGTGCCATCCTCTCTTTCGCAGCCGAAAGAGATTGGTGTCATCCTTGGTGCCATCCTGAGACTGCCGGAGCCGCCATCCGAGCTCGATCAACTCACGACGAGTGAAGTGGCGGCGTGGGACGGCGAAGGATCTCTAATTACGATGCACACACTACATGCGGCGCATTTTGAGATCCTTCGCCGTCCTACGCCGCCACTCCACGCTACGCAAATCGATCGACCGCAGATGGCGGCTCCGGCTGTCTCAGGATGACACGATTGATGATGCCCGGCGTTTTCGCGGACCGATGAAAAACGACTAGTTGTCCGCCAATATCCACGCCAGCGCCGCCACCGCTGCCGAATCCTGCGCAAGCTCCTTCGGATCGACTTTGTCGAGCGTGTCGGCGTTCGTATGGTGGTAGTCGAAGTAGTGCAGCGGCTCCGGCACAAGGCCGAATCCCGGCACGCCCGCAGCCGTCAGCGGGCCGGTGTCCGCCCCCGTCTCCTCGGCGACCTCGAAGTGGTTGGACGAGACCGCCGCCAGCGGCTTCGTTCTCGATTCCAGCGCAGCCAGTGCGTCGCCTTTCAGTGTCGTGGTGAAGCCGGTCGGCGCCGCGCCGCCGGCATCAGTCTCGATCGCGGCGATGTGCTTTTCTTTTCCATGATCCTTCGCGTACTGCTGCCCGCCACGCAGACCGTTCTCTTCATTCATGTAGAGGACGGCGCGAATCGTACGGCGGGGATGAAGGTTCATCTCTTTCAATAGCCGCATCGTCTCCATCACCATCGCCACGCCGGAGCCGTCGTCGATCGCGCCCGTTGCCAGGTCCCACGAATCGAGGTGCGCGCCGATGAGGACGATCTCCTCCGGCTTCTCGCTGCCCCGAATCTCGGCGATGACGTTCGCCGACATCACATCAGGAAGCGTCCGTGGCGTGAGGACCATGTGCATGCGCACGCGCTTTCCCCGGGCCAGCAGCCGGTGCACGAGCATGGCATCCTCGGCCGTCAGCGCTCCCGCCGGAATCCGCGGCTGCTTCGGATCGTAGTGCAGCGCTCCGGTGTGCGGCGTCCGCAGCGAGGCCGATCCGACCGAGCGAATCACAATCGCCTTCGCGCCGAACTCCGCGGCACGGCTGGCACCGGCGCCCCGAAAGGCGACGGCGATGCGGTACGCCTCGAACGCGCGATGCGCCCGAACGAGATCCATGTCCATCGGGTTGTTGTAGAAAACGATCTTGCCGCGCAGTTTCGCAGCGCCGAGTGTCTTCAGATCGTCGAACGAAGCGACTTCGATAACGTCGGCAGTGATCCCTGCTGCCGGCGTCGCCACGCTGCCGCCAATGGCAGTCAGAACGAGTTGATGATGCGCCGGCGACACGAGCTGCGCCTCCTCACGGCCACGCACCCAATGCGGCACTTTGACCGGCTCGTTCGACACCGGGATCTCCCACTCACGGAACTGCCGCGTCGCCCATTTCACCGCCAGCGCCGCGCCTTGCGAGCCGCTCAAACGCGCACCGATGTCGTCGGTGAGATGACTCAGCGTTTCGTACGAACGTGACGATTGCAGTTCTTTCGCGATGATCGCATCTGCGGTCGATTGCGCGAACGCAGAGCTAGAAACGAGCAGCAGAAATCCGATGAGGCTTTTCATTGCCCGCGAAGTGTAGCGGAACAATTGTGGCTGGAGACGATTCAACCACAGAGACACAGAGAGCACAGAGGTTTCAGTTGTATCTCTGTGCCCTCTGTGTCTCTGTGGTGAACCTGCCCTACACCTCTTCCGTATCGATCTGCGCCCGTTGCAGTGCACCGGAGTAGTCGACGTAAATCGACTTCCACTCGCTGAACACGTCGATGCCAGCGATACCCGCCTCGCGGTGTCCATTGCCCGTCTGCTTCGTCCCACCGAACGGCAGATGGACCTCGGCACCGATCGTCGGCGCGTTCACGTAGAAGATGCCGGTGTACATATCGCGCATCGCCACGAACGCCTTGTTGATATCGCGGGTGTAGATCGACGACGACAACCCGTACTTCACGCCGTTGCCGATCGAGATCGCCTCTTCGAGCGACTCACAGCGCATCACCGCCGTCACCGGCCCGAAGATCTCCTCCTGTGCGATGCGCATGTCCGGCTTGACGTTCGCGAACACGGTGGGCTGATGAAAATGACCCTTGCTGTACGCGCCATCCGTCAACGTGGCGCCGCCCGCTGTGACCGTCGCTCCCTCGTCGCTGCCGATCTTCACGTACTTCGCGATCGTTGCGATCTGGTCCGCCGAGATGTTCGGTCCCATGTCCGTCTGCGGATCGAGTCCGTTGCCGACGCGTAGTTTGTTCGCGCGCGCGGAGAGCTTCTCCACGAACTGATCGTAGATTTTGGAGTGCGCCACGATCCGTGACGCGGCCGTGCAACGCTGACCAGCCGTACCGAATGCACCCCAAAGCGCGCCGTCGACCGCGAGATCGACATCCGCGTCGTCCATGACCAGGATCACGTTCTTGCCGCCCATCTCGAGATGGACGTGTTTGAACTGCGGCGCGCAGGCGACCGAGATCTGGCGCCCCACGTCGGTCGAGCCGGTGAACGAGATCACCGATACTTTCGGGTGCCGCAGCATCGGCTCGCCAACCGCTTTGCCGCCGCCGGTGACGACGTTCCAGACACCTTTCGGCAGTCCGGCCTCTTCGAACGCTTCCGCGAGCATCACCACGGACAGTGGCGTTTGCGATGCCGGCTTGATGACAACCGTGTTGCCGCAGATCAGCGCAGCCATTCCTTTCCACGCAGGGATGGCGATCGGAAAGTTCCAGGGCGTGATCAGACCGGCGACGCCGAGGGGCATGCGAACGGCCATGTTGAACTTGTTGGGCAACTCGGAAGGAGTCGTCACGCCGTGCAGGCGGCGTCCCTCGCCGGCCATCAGGAAGGCCATGTCGATCGCTTCCTGCACATCGCCGCGCGTTTCCTGCAGCACCTTCCCCATCTCGCGAGTCATCTCGGATGCGATCGCTTCCTTGTCCCGCTTGAGGATGTTGGCGACGGCATAGAGGTACTCGGCGCGGAGCGGTGCGGGTGTCAGCCGCCACTGCTGAAACGCTCGGTCTGCGGCGTCGACGGCTGCATTCAGATCGTGCTCATTCGACTCCTGAAACGTGCCGATGAGATCGTCGTTGTCGGCGGGATTGCGGTTCTCGAAGGTCGTTCCGCTCGCAGAAGCGACCCACTGGCCATTGATGTAGTTCTTGTAGTCGCGCGTTGGGCGCAGTGCTGTGTTGGGC
>DATLVW010000673.1:0-23345 GCA_035577085.1 Thermoanaerobaculia bacterium | reverse complement strand
TGATCGACAGCAACGTCTCCAACGAGAAGCTCGAAAACGATCTCGAAGCCTTCAAACTCGGCGAGGTCAGCGTCAGTCCGATCGAGCCCTCGCTGGAAGACGTCTTTGTTCGCCTGACCGAAACACGCGGCCGCGAGATCGAGGCGGCGCGATGAACGGCTTCGGTGCGATGTTCCGCAAAGAACTGACGCAGATGCTGCGCGACCGAGGAACGCTGTTTTTCGCGATTGCAGTGCCGGTGTTCGAGCTGATCCTCTTCGGCGTCATCGACATGAACGCCAAGAACATCCCAACCGCGATCTTCGATCAGAGTCGCTCTCAGGAGAGCCGCCGGCTCATCGAGCAGTTCGGCAATACGTCGTACCTGCATGTGACCGCAATGGTCGCTTCGCGCGCCGAGCTGCAGCACCAGATCGTCGCGGGTCATGCGCAGGTGGCGGTCGAGATTCCGCCCGACTACGCGCGCAATCTCGCTTCGCACCGGCAGGCCAACGTGCTGATCATGATCGACGGATCAGACTCGAGCATCGCCAATCAGGCGCTTTCGGCCGCGAACGGAGTCGTGCTCTTCAATGGAATCCAGGACCTGATCGAAAAGAGTCACGCAATGCCGCCGGTGGAAGCGCATCCGGTGATGATGTTCAACCCCGACATGCGCAGCGCGAATCTGCTCATTCCTGGTCTCATCTCGATCCTGCTGACGTTCTCGGGAACGATCCTTTCCGCGTTTGCCATCGTGAAAGAGCGGGAGCGCGGAACGCTCGAGCAGCTCATGGTCACGCCGGTCTCGCCCATGGCCGTCGTCACAGGCAAACTCCTTCCCTACCTCGGCCTGGCCTACCTTCAACTCCTGATGATTCTCTTTTTGATGCGGGTCCTCTTCCGGGTCCCCATCCACGGCAGCCTGACGCTGCTCCTGATCCTCTCGCCGATCTATCTTCTGGCACTGCTGTCGGCCGGTTTGCTGGTCGCGTCGCGCGCCAACTCGCAGATGGAAGCGATGCAGCGGGCCATGGGGATCATGCTGCCCTCGGTACTCCTATCGGGATACATCTTCCCGATCGCATCGCTTCCGTTGCCGCTGCGCGTCGTCTCGTACCTGCTGCCGGCCACGCACTACATCCGGATCGCGCGCGGCATCGTCATCCGCGGCGCGACGTTCTTCGATCTTTGGGAACCGGTAGTCGCGCTGCTGGCCATTTCCGGGGTGCTGATCGCCGCGAGCGCACGTGCATTTCAGAAGAGGGTGACGTAGATTCCGTTCATGCTTCCGTTCACTCTTCTCCTTGAACAGATCGCACTTTTGTCCCTGCGCGCGCTGACCGGACTCGTTTTTGTTTGGAGCGGGTTCGGTCACGTCCGTGATCCGGAAGGGCGCTCGAAAGACCTCGGCCTTCCGAAGCCCATTGTGTTACTCGTCGGCGTCGTCGAGCTTCTGGCGGGACTCGGAGTCGCCGGCGGACTCCTGACGCGCCTCTCAGCCGTTGGCCTGATGGTGATCATGCTCGGCGCCATGCACCGCAAAGCATTCGTCTGGCACAGCGGTTTTTGGGGCAAGAATTCGATGGGATGGCACTACGACCTGATCTTCTTCCTGATCGCGCTGATGATCTTCGCAACGAACGGCGGCGAATGGACGATCGATCGGATGCTGTTTGGCGCGAAAACGGTGATCGGGAGTGCGGTGCTCTAAGAGCGACGGGCGGTTAACATGCCGCGTGACGAATGAGATAGGAATGTCTCGACGCCGTCATTTTCAATGTGAACGTTGTCAGTGTTCGTGCGAGATCGTCATCCCTGGATGACACATCGGCATTTTTTACTCGAAATCGCGATCACTGGATGACATCGATGACATTTTCCGAGTGAAAACGGCATCCCGGATGACATCGATGACATTTTTTGAGCAAAATTTACTTCTTGGAAGGCATCGATGACATATTTTTAGTCATCGATGACATCTTTTAAGCAAATTTTGCATCCTGCATGTCATCGACGACATTTATTAACCAAAATCGGCATCATGGAAGTCATCGATGACATCTTTTGAGCGAAATCGGCATCCTGGAAATCATCGATGACCATCCTCTAAGTGAAATCGGCATCCCGGATTTCGGAGTCGTCATCGTTGATGGTTCGGTAATCTCCAATCACCGCACCGTCACGACTTGCACGCTCCGTCCTTCGCCCTTCTGCCCGAAGCCTGATCCCGCGTAAGAGATGTCGCTGCGGAGGACGACCAGGCGGTCGGCGTAGCGCGCGAAGTTCCAGGACGAACGATTCATCATCGAGCCTTTGATGAACATGAATCCGGCGGAGCCGCGCTGGATCCGTTCGGCGGCAACGGGGATGTTGTCATCGCCGAGCCAGACGGTCATCTGGTCTTCGGTGAACTTCACGCTGAAAATGCTCGTCGCTTCGGGCGGCAGCTTTCGTGTGAGTTTTAGAACGATGACCCGCACCGCCCGGCCCTCGCGCAGGCCCCTTGATTCGCTCGCTTTCACCGCGGTCTCGATCAGACGAAGGAAGGGATGCGCGAAGTCGACGGCATCGGCCACGTCGGTGGTCTGCATCTCGTCAATGGCATTCCGTGTGGGTGTCGTCTTTCGGGGATCTGACGCGCGCTCGCGCGACTCGCGCTCGGCTCGTTCGAGGATCGCCCGCGGAAACGTGATGTGCAGCCCTGACTCATCCTCGAGCGCGTCGAGCGACGCCGAGCCAGTGAATTGCGAGTTTGCGAAACGCCCCTCATTCTTTCGCGACCGCTGTACGTCGATCGAGGCGTGGATCGGCTTCGTGGCCCGAAGCTGCGAGACAGCCGCGCGCATGTCAGCGAGCGAGTCGGCATAGAGCGGAACGGCGAGGAGGAAGACGGTGGTAGCGGCAAGGCGTCGCATGCACCGGAAAGTATGCGGTAACCACACCTACATGACGCAAACGTTCACCGCAGTGTTCGAGCGGGAGCGGATCTCGCAGCTCAGAAGAAACAAGCACCACAGAGACACGGAGGACACAGAGTTGAAACCTTCTCTGCGACCTTTGCGTCTCTGTATTGCAAAGCGTTCGCTCGTCCAGGCAGTCAATGTTTGAGCGCAGGCAGCTTTACAAACGGGCCTGAAGTCACGAAGCGCAGCTTTTCACCCTCGAGCTCATCAGGAAGATCGTCCTTCGCTGATGCGTCAGCGAGATGAACGACCAACGCGTAGTTGTCCCCGTCATCCTTCTCGATTCCGACACCCGCCACACCTCGTTTGCCCAGAAGACCCTGGCCGTAGCGATCCTTGAGGCGCCGGATTTCGTCGTGTGTTGCCACTGTCTCCCCGATGTTGCGAGCCTTACGCCAGAGTTACTCCGAGCGCTTGCAATACCTCGCCGAGATGATTGGCAATTGTATGTGATGTTGACCCAGCAAACAGTAACCCGACCGCGCGGTTGGTGCCTCGCTCCAGGATGAGTGAGCCCGAATCGCCCGCAGCACTGAATGGCTGGGCGTTATGCCCAACGATCAAAATCTGGTCGGTGAACAGAACGTTTCCCATATCGTACCCGACCGTGATGTCTGTCTCGATGCTCGTAATTCGACCGGCCCTGTAGCCGGTCGTCCGGCCAAACTTGTGAACCTGCATGTCGATGGCTGCATCAGCCGTTCCATTTGGCGGGCCGATGAAGAGAATGTCCTTTGACAGTACGTTTGCGCTGGCTGCCTCTGCAATCGCGCAATCGACCTTGTTCGGTCCGGCGGTTGTCAGAGCGACGAACTTGGCCAGTGCGGCGATGCGGTCCTGGGGCACCTTGCCGCCATCGAGTAATCCGGGTTGAAAAATCGGAGCGCCGATCGGAAGGCGATTCTCATCAGCAAGTACGTGGTTGTTGCTGAGCACGAATAGCTTCCCGGCTCGTTTGACCACCGCGCCGAAAGTGCCGGCCATCGTGAACGAGTGCTGAGGATCTTCGAATCCAATCGAGGAGCCAGGACGTGCCGGGCGAAAACGACCGCGCGGATTCGGCATCGCCGGCGTAGCAGTTGAGGCGAAGCGCCGGAAGGTACCGGCCTGTTCGACATCAACCGGCAGACCACCGATCGTTGCAGGCAAACGGTCGGCAGCAGGGATGGCGTCATCGGGATACTTCACGCGAACAAGTAGCTTGACGGCAAGAACGCCCGTCGAGATGCCGTTCGATATCTTCTCGCCAATGCCGACGCCTACTACGTTCTGATCTGGTTTGGGACTGGCAGCAGGATTCATCGCCGCCAAAGCAGAAAACCCGCCTGATGCCGAAAGATAGCGTGCCGAGGCCTCTCGCTTGGCGGATCGATAGTTTCGAACCTGAGTTGCCGAAGCTTCAAAGACGGTTACTGATCGAGCGGTGCGTTTCGTGCCCATAAGAACCTCCGCTCATGGGACGGACTATATTACTGTTTTCCCGCCTCGGCGCTGTTACTGACGTAATCCTGAAATAGGTCTTGCGGTCATGACGAATGGCGAGCCGTCGGACCAAAACGGCGGTTCCTACAAAACGTACCGGCTCAAATCCTCGTCCTTCACCGTTTCCGCGAGCACTCGCTGTACGTACGCGGCGTCGATCGTCACGCTCTGGCCGTTCATCTCGCTGGCGTCGAATGACAGCTCGTCGAGCAGGCGCTCCAGGATGGTGTGCAGGCGGCGGGCGCCGATGTTTTCCGTCTTCTCGTTGACCAGCGCTGCGTAACGCGCCACCTCGGCGACTGCGTCGGCAGCGAACGTTAGAGTGACACCCTCGGTGGCCAAAAGCGCGGAGTACTGCGTCGTCAGCGCGTTCTTCGGCTCGTTCAGGATGCGCACGAAATCGGCTTCGGTCAGCGATTCCAGCTCCACGCGGATTGGAAAGCGGCCCTGCAGTTCGGGGATAAGGTCCGACGGCTTCGAAACGTGGAACGCGCCCGCGGCGATGAAGAGGATGTGGTCGGTCTTCACCATTCCATACTTTGTGTTGACCGTCGTTCCTTCGACGATTGGCAGCAGATCGCGTTGCACGCCTTCGCGCGAGACGTCGGGGCCGCCGCCCGCGCTCTGGCGGCCGGCGATCTTGTCGATCTCGTCCAGAAAGACCATGCCGCTCTGTTCGACGCGGTCGATCGCTTCGCGGGCGACGTTCTGCTGATCGACGAGTTTCTCCGCTTCTTCCTGCACGATGATCGGGCGTGCGTCGCCGAGGCGCATCTTCTTGCGCTTCGACTTTCCGCCGAAGAGGCCGGGGAGCATGTCTTTGACGTTGACGCCCATCTCCTCGACGCCCTGCGCGGAGAAAATCTCGAACGACGGGAAGCTCTGCTCCTTGACGTCGATCTCGACCTCGCGCTCGTCGAGCCGGCCTTCGTCGAGCCAGACTCCGAGCTTGTCGCGCGTCTCCGTCGGAGCCGGTTCATCAGGCGCACCGACAAACGCAGGGCGTGCGGTGGCGCGGCGCGAATCGGGCAGCAGAAGGTCGAGGATTCGTTCGCGCGCATTGCGCTCGGCGCTCTCGCGCCCGAGGCGGGTCTTTTCGTCCTTTACGAGCTTGACGGCGATCTCGGTGAGGTCGCGGACGATCGATTCGACGTCGCGGCCGACGTAACCGACTTCAGTGAATTTCGACGCTTCGATCTTCAGAAAGGGCGACTTGGTGAGCCGCGCCAGACGGCGAGCGATCTCAGTCTTCCCGACTCCCGTCGGTCCGATCATGATGATGTTCTTCGGCGCGATCTCGTCCCGCATGTCGGCGGGGAGTTGTTGCCGCCGCCAGCGGTTCCGCAGCGCGATCGCTACCGCGCGTTTGGCTGCGTGCTGGCCGACGATGTAGGTGTCGAGCTCGCGCACGATTTCTTTCGGCGTGAGCCGCTCGGAGTGGCTTGATTCGTCAACGCTGCTGCCGGGAAGTTGGATGACCATGATTGAGATTTATCAGAGATTTGGAGACAGAAGATCAGAGATTAGAAGACAAGAGATTAGAGACAAGAGATCAGGGCAGATTTGTGCTTCCTGATCTCTAATCTCTGATCTCTAGTCTCTGCTTTCAAAGAGTTTCCACGGTGATCTGGTCGTTGGTGTAGATGCAGATCGTGGCGGCGATGCGCAGCGCGTCCTCGGCGATCGTTGCCGCGCTCAATTCCGTGTGCTGCATCAATGCCCGCGCTGCGGCAAGCGCGTACGGGCCGCCCGAGCCGATGGCCAGAAGGCCGTCGTCCGGCTGGATCAGATCGCCGGTGCCGGAGATCAGATAGGCGCGCTCGGCATTTGCGACGATGAGGAATGCCTGCAACTGGCGCAGGTACTTGTCCATCCGCCAGTCTTTAGCCAGCTCGACGACGGAGCGCTCCATGTTGCCGCGGTACTCCTCGAGCTTGGACTCGAAGCGGGAGAAAAGCGCGAAGGCGTCGGCGGCGGATCCTGCAAAACCGGCCAGGATCTTGTCGTGATAGAGGCGACGCACTTTGGCGGCGCCGTGTTTCATGACGGTTGTCCCGACGGTGACCTGCCCGTCGCCGGCCATTGCCACGGCGCCGTTGCGGCGAACGCAAAGCACGGTCGTCGAGCGAATGATGGGGCGTTCTTCCATACCGGCATGATCGTATCGCAGAGCGTGTGATTTCCATGAACGTCGCCTGCAACGCTGTTGAGCCGGCCAAACGTTTGTTCAAGCTTGCCAGACATCCCACAAAGTACCGATAGCGCGCGCCATGCGCCGGGACCGGATCGCGTAGACGCGCTCAGCAATCGGACGTGCGAGTGCAATGGTTCTCTTCTGTTGGGCGGCGATCAGACGGCCGATCCGACGCATTTCCGCATCGTCGCCGAGTGGACCTTCGGTCTGTTCAACTATCTCTGCGACCAGCGCGAGATCGTGATGATGGCCGAGGTGTCGCGCGAGCGTGGAGATGTCCTTCTCCAGCGCAGTCATCACATTCGGCCAGATGTTGATCAGTAACTCGATGTGATGACCGAGATCCTTCACACGCTTGCGCCACTCGTGAAAGTCCGAATCGGTGCCGGATTTGAAGGCTGAGGCCATTGCGCGTCTGCCGGTGGAAATCGTCCTCGCAAGACCATCTTCGATGATCGAAAAGCGCGTCGTGTCCGGCAAGGAAGCTTGTGCCAGCCGCTCGTTTACGAGGACGAGACCGGCGATCAACGACTCGAACCGATCGCGAAGAGCGGATTCGGCGGCAAATTGAGCATGTTGGCGTTCGTTCGCGAACGTCCGGAGTGTTCGCATCGCCTTACGCCCGATTGCTTTGCGCACCCGAGGCGGAAGCGTTTTGATGGCCTCGACGACCGTCGTGGCGTCGCGATAGGACGCAAGCTGCCGCCCGGCGTCGCGGAGTCGGCGATTCTCCTCGTCGAACGCATCGCCGAGCGCGCCACGAAAAAGCCGCAGCAGCGCACGTGACTCTTTGATCCGCTTCCTGGCCTCGTGAACGCGTTCCCCCATCGACATCGTTTCGTCATGAACGATCTTCGCAATTCGTTCTGTCTGCCACGCGCAGATTCGGCAGAGCGATTCGCCGAGCGATTCCCCGCGATGAAGTTGATACCCTTTTTCCATGCGGACGTTATTCTAGGATTTCGCGCCCTGAGAGATCGCTCGCGGCAGCTCAGCAGCGGCGCATGCCTGTTCGAGCTGTCCAGGACGTAGGAAACGTCAACGAGGGATGCCTCCGGTCGGACGCTCCTGCTCTTCGATCTCGGCCACCGGCATCCGCAGGAGAGGGACGAGATCGAGGCGCATGCGGCCGAAGTCGATCGTGACGACGAAGTTCTTCAGATAGTTCTCTCCGATGATTCCCGAGGCGCGCTCATGCTCGGATGCGCCCGGTTCGTACATCGGAAGCGTGCGAAACATGCCGGCCCAGCGGTCAAGGCCAATCTCCACATCCTCGACTTTCTCGCCATGTTTTTCCGCGCCGCCAAGCCCCTGAAGCGTGGCGTTATGAACCTTGGTGAAGAGTTGAAATTGAGCCGAGTTGACCTGCGCTTCGTTGAGGAAAGTCACTTCCGAGCCGGTGTCGAGGATGAAGGTGAACCAACCTTTGCGATTGATGACGCCGCGCACCGCCGGACGGGACTGGTCCCAGAAGAGATTCTGATCATTCGCGGGAACGCGGTCGGCAGGCAGGAGATGGGTGAAGGCGACCTGGTTGTGGCGGAAATCGAGCTCGATCCGCAGCTCCTTCAGCAGGTGAGCACCGAGGAGAAAGTCGATCGCGAACTGGTGTTTGCCGCTGATGACGAAGCTCATCTTGTCGTCGGGCATGATGGCAACGGGGACGTTCTCGATCGTGATTTTCCCGATCTGCAGCGAATCGATGATCCCGAACTGGACCGGGATCGGCTCGCCGATGAGCCCGGAGAAGACTCCTTCGAATTTGCCGAGTTTGCGTACGGGAAGCGAGGAAGCGAATCCCTGCGACATGATCGACATGACGGCACCGGAGTCGATGATCGCCAGAACGTTCTTCGAATGATTGACCATGACCTCGACGCGCGGCACTTCCGGCTTGCCGATATGGATCGGAATGCGATCCGACACCGCCCCTCGGAAACGATAGACATCGACGTTCCGCAGTGATTCGAGAAAATCGGTGTGCCATTTGCGCACGATCAGTCCGTGATCGGCGGCGACGTGTGCCCACTCGAGGCTGGCCTCGAAGTTGTTGCGAAGGTACTCGAGTTGGGAGAGGAGCCACGCGGCGTCGGCGTAGGTTGAGCGGAACGGCTCGGCATCGAGTGCGGCGCGGAGGTGGCGCCGGGCAACGTCGAACTGTCCTGCTGCTAATTCCGCCGAGCCGAGGGAGACGAGCTCGGCCGGGTTTCGCTTCGTCTTGGCATCGACCAGTGAAGCCTGTTCGACTGCGCGAAGGTAATCGCTCTTCCGTAGCATGGAAGGCAGATCGCTACCCTGATCGATCGCGCCGGGTGCTAACGATAACGGCGAGATCGACACATCGGAGTAGAGAGCACATCCGGCGACGACCGCGACAGCGGCGATTGCGGGCAAATGGCGCATGGCGGTGTGCTCATTGTACGGACTGATGTGACACGATGCCGGGTCCGCCGGGTCAGCGCTCTGTGACAACGTGAGGCCGCACGAGGATGCCCAGCTCGCGGATCTGGTAGGCCAGAGCCTGACGCGACATGCTCAGGGACGCAGCGGCGCGATTCTGGTTCCCGTTCGCTTGCAGGAGCGATTTCTCGATCAGGTCGCGGCGGAAACGGGTCACGGCATCCTGATACGAGCTGATGCCGGCGCCTCCGCGCACGACGGCGCTGCGCATCCGTTCGGGCAGATGCTCGACATCGATGGCCGCGGCATCGCCGGCCAATGCATGTGCGGCGCGAATCGTGTTCTGCAACTCGCGCACGTTCCCGGGCCAGCGATAGGCGAGAAAGACGGACTCCGCGTCGGCCGTCAGCCTGGCTGGTCCGCCGCGGCTCTTCTCCTGCTCCTTCGCAAGGAAGTGTGCGGCCAGCATCGCAACATCGGTGACGCGGTCGCGCAGCGGTGGAAGCACGATCTCGACGCCTCCAATGCGGTAATAGAGGTCTTCGCGGAACCGGCCCTCTTCGACCGCGGCTTCGAGCTTGCGATTGGTGGCACTGACGATGCGGACGTCCGCCGTGCGGTTCACAGTGTCGCCAACGCGCCGGAATTCACCCTCCTGCAAGAAGCGAAGGAGTTTCGCTTGCGCAACGAGTGGCATCTCACCGATCTCGTCGAGAAAAAGCGTTCCACCTTCACTCGTCTCGATCAGACCGGCGCGGTCGCGATCGGCTCCGGTGAACGCGCCGCGAACGCAGCCAAAGAGCTCGCTCTCGATCAGATTCTCAGGCAATGCCGCGCAATTGACGGCGGTGAACGTTTTGCCGCGGCGCGGGGAGTAACGATGGATGGCGCGCGCGACCAGCTCCTTGCCGGTGCCTGATTCGCCCAGGATGCAGGCGGGTACGTCGCGGCGGGCGACACGGATGATGAGCGAGCCCAGCTCACGCATGGCCGGCGAGTCGCCGATGATTCCGTCGATGGCCTCACTCTTGGCGACGGTGACGTTTTCGTTCTGTTCGATGACGCGCTGCATCCGGTGATGCCCGGCGCGCGTGCGGAAGATTGCCGCCAACGCTTCGCGCGACTCCGCGCACCAGCGGCTGATGCCGTCGACGAAGAGAAGCTCGCGATCGCTGCAGATGATCCAGTCGGTCGCCGCCGACGCCAGAACACGATCGAGCTCCGTGGCGTGAGCGGGAGAGAGTGATCCGATCTCGTGCCATTGGCCGAGGCGGTTACGTGTGGCAAACCGCCAGGGTGTCGGGACAAAGTCGCGCGGCCCGAATGGAAACTCGCGCAGGGCGGCGTCGCGCAGCATCCTCAGCTCCAGCGACGAAGCGTTCCCTTCACCGACGGGGAGTTCGACTCCCATTTCTGCTGCGATGCTCGCGGCTTCCTCGCTCCGGCCGCAGCCGATCGCATCGCGGAGGAGTTGCAGTCGTTGTGAACGGTTTATTGCGCCGCTCAGATCAACGTGACCGCCGGAGCGGCGGATGCGCAGCATCTCGTTGCGTCTCGTCAGCTCGACATTTCCCGATGTTCCGGTCGAGCGCAGCGGCGTTTCGCGGCTCTCCATCCAGTCGATCTCATCGAGGATCAGCGCAGCGGCTTCGCGCATTTGCGCCGTAAAATTCGAATCGGCGATGAACTGGGCGGAGCGCATAGCGTCACTGAAACGCCCACGCGAGAAATCGAGGTGTGCCGAGAGAAGCTCGGTCTCGAGGAGCCGCCTCTCATCACTCGTCACTCGAAAGAAGTTTCTCAGTCGATGGATGTGCTGCGCGGCGTGAGCCCACTGGCCATCGTCGGCAGCAAGGTACGCCAGGATGAAAAGAATGCCGCCAGCGGCCGGGTCCCCTTGTGTCTCTTCGACTAGAGCCAAAGTCCGCAAGGCTTCCTCGCGCGCCTCCTGCCATGCTCCGGCGGTAAAGAGAATGTAGACGCGGTCGAGCGCAGCATCGATTCGCTCAGCGGCGTCACGAGCGCGCGCGAACGACTTCGCGGCGTGGCCGGCCGCGTCGTCAAAATCCTGACGTGAAGTGGCGCGATAGGTGGCCAGGCGCGAAGCGAAATAGTGATCGGGCGGAAGTTCCGCATCGTCCTTCGGATCGGTTTGCGCGCCTGTCTCGTGCGCATGGAGTGCGCGGAGATAGGCCAGCCGCGCACGCTCCTCCTCGCCTTGCGGAGCGGTGCATGCCGCCAGCGCATCACGCATGTCGTCGTAGCGGCTCTCCAGGTGAAGGAGCTCGATGCGCAGCGCATCGTGATCAAACGTTCGTTTGGTAACTCGCTCGAGACGGGATCGTGCGGTGCTGTAGTCACCGAGGCGGCGCTCGATGCGTGCCAGGAACAGCTCGCGCACCTCTTCGGTAAGCAGCAGCACGATGTCGCGGGCGTCGCGGTAGCGTCCCCGCTCGATCAACGCCGAGGCGAGCGTCCGGGCCAGTTTTGGTGTCAACGCCTGGCGAGGCAGGGACCGAAGCAGCAGGAGATGTTGGTCACCTGTGACCGTCACTTGTTCGAGAAGTTCCGCGGCAGCGAGCGGATCGCCGGCGTCGATCAAGAGCGCGGCGGCGCCGGAAACGTCGCCCGCGGTTCCGGCCATCACGCCGGCAGCGACGCGGGAAAGCATCGGCCGCGACGACGAAGGAATCAGGTTTTTCGCGGCAACCCGGATAGCGTCGGATGCAAAGACGATGTGGCCGTCCTCGATCGAGGTGATTCCTTCGATAGCCAGTTCTCCTGCGACACCGCCGAACATGAGCTGCTGAAAAAACGCCGATGCTATGTCGATACGAACCCGTGTGCCGAGAAGTGCGAGCGCGGCGATGCAGGAGCGGGCCGGTTCACGAAGGGAGCTCACCGACGTCGCACGCTCCTCCTCGGGCAGCGTGCCGGTGTCGAGAAAACGGGCAAAGGCTGCGGACTCCACGAAGTGCTCGAGCCACGACCGTGCGTCCGGCGCGGTGAACGCAGCGAATCGCTCCTCGATGTCGCGGCGCGCGGCCAGGAAAGGAGCCACGACGAAGAAGCGAGAAGGAGGGAGGTCCGATTCGTTGCCGTCGTCGATAATCCAGATGCCGGCGTCCGTGGCAGCGAGCATCTCGATGACGCGTGCCGAGGAGGCGTCGAACGAATCGCGATTCGTGACCGAGAAGATGAGGTGTTGCCGCGAGGCGGCTTCAACCACGCGCTCGACGATCTGACTCTCTCCGCAGCGCTCGATAGCGCCCGTGATTGGCGCAAGCGCGCGAAGCGCCGAATAACGCTGAAGAGGCGAGGCGCCGGGACCAATCGCAATGATCTGTTCGCTCCCGAGTGCGGCGGCCACGCGGATGCTGTCGATGGCATCGGATGCGCGAAACCGGCCCACACCGCTCCGAAGCATTTCCCGCAGCGCGTCGGCGCCGGGTGCGCTGATCGCTCCGAACGCCGAACGGCGCATCCACTGAAGGTCAGCCGCTGCGTCGCCGCGAAGCCGCGCTTCCGCCTCGAGGTAGACGGACTCGGCGCGTCCCCACGACTGCCGCAACGAGTCCAGCGGCGGCGCGGAAACCACTTCGGCGAACTGCTGGATTACCGTGAGCGCGGGCGCTTCGTCCGCCGTTGTGCGCGCGGCGGTGCGGACAAGCCGGCAGTCATTGCCACGCTTTCGCACGACCGCCCACTCCGCCGGATCGAGCTCGGCGTCCGAAAATCCGGCGAAGTGAAGGAGCGCCTGATGCGCCGAGAATTGCGCGACGAGAGACAGCCTGTCGCGCGGGCCAAACTCCGCCACCTCGGCAAGAGGCGTGGCATCGAGCGAAACGACCGGCACACAGCCGTCGAACCACGGCAGCGTCGAATGACGCATCGTTGCGATCAGCGCGCGGTCCCACCCGAACTCCCGAAGATCGATGGTGATTGCAGACCGCGCGCGCCGTGCCGTGCCACGCATGGACATGTACATAGGTGAGGATCAAACGGGGGATTTCCCTACCCGGGGGGTGGAGTGGGGGTGTGAGGGGTCAGACCCAAAGTGAAAGTGACGCTACTCGGGGCGTGGGGTGTTGGATTGAAGTGTCAAAATTTGTCGATGTTGCCATTTTCGGTGCTTTAGTATTGGAAACGGGTGTCTCGAGGTGGGCGACGCGGCGCTCGTCATTGGAGATTTCCAAATGTCAAACGGAACACCTCCGTTTCGAAACGGACTCTCGCCGTTTCGAAACGGACCTTCTCCAATTCGAAACGGAACGCGTCTCCAATTGCAAACGGAGCACGTCCATTTAGAAACGGAGCGTCGCCGATATCAAACGGAACATCTCCGTTTTCGAACGGAGCATCTCCAACGTCAAACGGACCGTTTGCGATATCAAACGGAGCGTTTCTGATGTGAAAGGGAGTGTCTCCCATGTCGAGCAGAGCGGCTTCCAGTCGCGGAAGGGGTCGGACCCGAAAGTGGAAGTGACGCACCAGTTGCGAAAGGGTCAGACCCCGAGGGGAGAAAGCCAGGCGTTGTTAGGCGAACATTCAACGCGCCTGAGGCCCGTGGTATCGTTTCTTCGATGTCTGTCACCGACACTTCCCCTAAGGTGGCCGCGATCCATTTGGAGCTCTACCGGGCTGTCGGGCCCGCCCGGCGCGCGCAGATTGCCGCGGATCTGAGCGATGCCGTCAGGGAAACGACCCTTGCAGGGATCCGCCGGCGCCATCCGGAATTATCGGAAGACGATATCCGCGAGTCGTTTCTTCAACTCGTCTATGGGTTTGGCAAACGCCGTTGAGCGTCAAGCCCGTTTTCGAAAAGTTCCGTACTGCCCTTGCGAGAGATGGATCGCTGCTCTGGAGTTAGAAGAGCAGTGGCGGGAAACCATGCAACGAGCGCGGTGAGTCGAGAAAGAATCACTCCTACAACCCAACCTTCCGAATCAACGCGATGAACCTTGGATCCTTTCGCAGCGTCTCCAGCGACGGATCCACCTTCAGCCAGACGGCAGACTCCGAGCGGTCGTTGTAGACCTTCTCCAGGTTCTTCATCGCTTCGTCGTTGTTGCCGAGGGCGGCGTAGATGCGGGCCAGAAAAAGAGGGAGCGTGTAGGTGGCTCGGTCTCGCAGCTCGTTCATGGCGCCCAGCGCTACGTCGCGTCTGCCGGCGCGCGCGTTGAGCATTCCCCAGTCGGTGATGAGAAGTTGCTTGTGTCCGCCGAACTGCAACGCTTGCTGCATAAGCGACAAAGCCTCCGGAAGGTTGCCCTTGCGGTAAGCGATCTGTGCTTCGAGGTCGTAGATGTAGGGAAATTTCGAATCGAGATCGAGCGCTCGTTTGGCCTGCTCGATGGCCTCCTCATCGCGGCCGGCGTAGAACAAGATGCGGCCGGCGTCCCAACTTGTCGAAACGCCCAGGGGATCGAGCTGCTCGGCGCGGCGTTTCTCTACGATCGCTTCGTCGAACCGGCCCATCGCCCCCAGAAGATCACCGTACGCCTTGTGTGCCTCGGAGTCATTGGCGTTCAGCGCAATGGCGCGGCGAAACTCCTTCTCGCCATTTACAAAATCCCAGTCATACCAGGTGAGGGTGAGCGCCATGCACATGTGAGCCTGCGCGAGCGACTGGTCGAGCGCGAGAGCGTGCTCGGCGGCTTCGCGCACGCGTGGCATCGCTTCCCGCGGAGGCATGAAGAGGTTGGAGAGCTGATAGTAGGCCGCGGACAGCCCGGCGTAAGCGAGCGCGTAGGTCGGGTCGCGCTCGATCGATTGATTGAAATAAGCAATTCCCTTTCGGATCGACTCGTCGTCGTTGAACTTGGTCGCGTAGTAGTGACCCTTCAGGTAGAGCTGGAAGGCCTCGTTGCTCTCCGGCCGGCTGCGACTCATCAGCTTCCGCTCCTCACCGGTCAGGTGCGGTTGAAGCTGCGACGAGATCTCCTCGGATAGATCTTTCTGCAGGGCGATCACGTCGGAAAGACTGCGGTCGTACTGCTGGCCCCACACCTGCGTGCCGCGCGTCACGTCGGTCAGCGAGGCGCGGATGACGATCGTGTTGCCACGCTGAATCAGGCGGCCTGTGATGACACCGCGCACGTGCAGTTCTCGTCCGACTGCAAGCGGATCACTGCCTTTTCCCTTGTATCGGGCGACGACCTGGATCTCCGGCAACTGCGAAAGAGAATCCATGATGCTGTCGGTCAGTCCATCGCTCAGATATTCGGTGTTCGGATCGCCCGATACGTTCACGAAGGGAAGCACGGCCACGCTGTCGATCCGGTCGGCGAATATCCCCCTCTTCATGATCATGTACGCTGCGCCAGCCAGCAGCGCGACGGTGAGGAAGGCGAGCGGCACGACGACGCGCCGGTCGCGAAACGCGCGCCGAACCCTGGCTCGCGTGTTGATCGGAAACGTCATCTGCGCCGTCGGTTGCTGCGCGAATCCGGGCGCGGAGACGTGGCGCTGCATCTCCAGCGAGTTGAGTTTGTTCTCGAACTCCAGCTCTCTCCGAAGCGTATTGAGATCGCCGAGGAGTTGACGCGCCGAGGCGTAGCGGCGGTCGCGGTCTTTTTCCAGCAGCTTCAGAATGATGCTGTCGAGCTCCGGCGGCACGCCATCGACGGAGCTTGACGGCGGCTTCGGTTTCTCTTTGGCGATGGCGAAGGCGATGTCGATGAAGCTCTCGCCGCGCAGCGGAGCGTGGCCGGTGATCATCTCGTACATCACGGCGCCGAGCGCGTAGAGGTCTGAGCGCGCATCCGGTTGAAGGCCGCTGGCCTGCTCCGGCGAAATGTAGAGCAGCGTTCCCATGATTCCGCCGCTGGAGCTCTCTTTGAGCGCGGACTCCGGATCTGCCAGCTTGGCCAGGCCGAAGTCGAGTACTTTCACGACGCCGTCCGGCCGGACCATGATGTTTTCCGGCTTGATGTCGCGGTGGATGATGCCGGCGTCGTGAGCCGCCGCAAGCGCGCTGGCCACGCCGGTTGCCACATCGAGCACCTCGGCCATCTTGAGCCGCTGCCTCGCCATTCGGTCGCGCAATGTCTCGCCTTCGATGTACTCGGTGGCGATGTAGTGCAGCGAGTCGGTGTGGCCGATCTCGTAGATCGTGAGGATATTCGGATGATTGAGCGCCGAGGCGGCCCGGGCTTCGCGCTGAAAACGGCGAACGCGCTCTTCATCCTGCGTGAAGCGCACCGGAAGTAACTTCAGCGCGACCTTGCGGTTGAGCGTCTCGTCCTCGGCGAGGTATACCTCGCCCATTCCACCGGCGCCGATGAGACGTCCTACGCGATATCGTGAAATCCGTGGCGGTTGCATCGACCCTTTTGGAGCATAACATCCGAGGGAGGGGCTAGTCGGTGACGGGGAGACGGACAAAAAACGTGGCCGCGGCAGAGCTCATCGGCGCGGATAGAATCGCTCGATGACGACCCATAGTAATGACGCCGAGTTGGCGGCGCAGGCAGCCACGCTCGGCGCGGCAATCCTTCTGAAATATTGGGAACACCTCGGGAAGGACGATGCCGACCTGAAGTCGCGCAACGATTGGGTCTCACGCGCCGACCGCGAGAGTGAAGCAGCGATCGTGGCGTTTATCCGCGAACATTTCCCGCACGACGCCATCCTCGGCGAAGAAGGCGGCATCAGCGCCGAGGGCACCAGCGGGCGAACATGGATCATCGATCCGCTCGACGGCACCTCGAACTACCTCCAGCACTTCCCGGTCTGGTCGGTCTCGATCGGTCTCAAGACCGGCGACGAGATCACGGCCGGCGTCGTTCACGAGCCGCTGCGCAATCTCTTCTTCACTGCCGAGCGTGGCGCCGGCGCGTTTCGCAACGGCGAGCGGATGCACGTCTCTAGTCAGGCGACGGTTGAAGGAGCGTTCCTTGCGACAGGCTTTCCCTTTCGCGCCCAGCAATTCGTCAGCGTCTACACCGAAATCTTTCGCGAAGTGATCAGTGTCTCGAAGGGTGTGCGGCGCGCCGGCTCAGCCGCGATCGATCTCGCCTACACCGCTGCCGGCATCTTCGACGGCTTCTTCGAGCTCCACCTATCACCGTGGGATGTTGCCGCTGGTTCGTTGCTCGTGACCGAGGCAGGAGGCGTGTTCAGCGATTTCTCGGGAGGCAACCGCTGGCTCGAGCGCGGCAACATCATCGGCGCGCCACCGGGAGTCCACGCGGACCTCGTTCGTCTCATCAATCGATTCGTCAGCGAAGATCAACTCGATCGCCGCTCGTCGAATCGGGCGCTTCCTTCGGCATGACCGCGAAGCTCCCTCGGTCGTTCTATCTCCAGGACACGGTGACCGTGGCGCGCTCTCTCCTCGGCTGCGTGTTGTGGCGCCGCATCGGGCGCGCGTTGCTGGCCGCGCGGCTCGTCGAGGTCGAGGCCTACCTCGGCGCCAACGACTCCGCCAGCCACGCCCGCCGCGGACTGCGCAGCGCACGCAACGAGTCGATGTATCTCGAAGGTGGTCACGCCTACGTCTACTTCACGTACGGAATGCACTGGTGCTTGAACGTGGTCACCGCAGAAGGAGATATCGCCGAGGCCGTGCTGTTGCGCGCCGCAGAACCGTTGCGAGGGATCGAGGCGATGCGCGAGCGCCGTCCGAAAGCGAAACGCGATCGCGATCTGATGAGCGGACCCGCCAAACTCTGCTCGGCGATGGGCGTCGGCAAGTCGCTCGACGGCGAGCCCCTCGATGGAAACGCGCTCTGGCTCACGGGCCGCGATCACGTCGTCGACGAGGATGACATCGCCGTCAGCCACCGCATCGGCATCGAAAACTCCGGTGAAGCAGCACGCTGGCCGCTCCGTTTTTTCATTCGTGGAAATCCGTATGTGAGCCGGTGACCAACGCAATCATCATCACTTTCCAGATCCCGCCATTGCGTCAGTCGTGAGTTCCGAACTATCCTGACGTCACACACCAATTGCCGCTCGAAAGAAAAAAGGAGACCCGTATGCGTCGTCCGTCCTTCGTGCTCCTGGCGCTTCTCGTCCTCGTCGTAGCGCTTCCCCTTCTCGCGCAGTCTCAGGCAACGACCGGTGTCATTGAAGGCACGGTTGTCGATGCCAGCGGAGGCGCTGTTCCCGGCGTCACCGTGACCGTCAAGAACACGGGCACCGGCTACGAGAGCATTTCGGTCACCGACTCTGGCGGCCGTTTCCGCGCCGTGCTTCTACCGGTCGGACCGTATCAACTGAGCGCGGCGCTGCAAGGCTTCGCCACCGTCGTGCAAAAAGGTCTCGCGCTCGGCGTCGGCCAGACGCTGACGGTGCCGGTCGTGCTGAAACAGGCGGCGACCGCCGAGGAGATCGTGGTTACCGCGGCGCCCCCGCTGATCGAGACGGCGCGAACGGAAGGGGCGACGCGCGTCGATGAGAAGGCGATGGAGGGGCTGCCCAACAACGGCCGCAACTTCCTCGAGTTCACCAAGCTCACGCCCGGCGTGACCATCGTCCAGGGACCCGACGGCGACGAGCTGTCGATCAACGGCCAGAAAGGCATCTCGAACAACGTCTCCGTCGACGGCGCGGACTTCAACAATCCGTTCTTCGGCGAGCAGCGCGGCGGGCAGCGGCCGCCGTTCACATTCAATCTCGATGCGGTCAAGGAGATGGTCGTCATCTCCGACGGTGCGGGCGCGGAGTTCGGGCGCTCCATGTCGGGCTTCGTCAACGTCATCACCAAGTCGGGAACGAACGACTCCGCCGGCACGGCACACGTGACGTTCAAGAACGACTCACTGAGCAGCCAGCCCAAGAATCCCGACGGCACGACCTCGCCGAAGTTCCCTTCTTCGCAGACACAGGCCGGCTTCACCCTCGGCGGGCCGCTGCAGCGCGACAAACTCTTCTACTTCGCTGCGCTCGACTATCAGAAGGGAAAGACGACCAAGCAGACGAATCCCGGGCGCATCGAACAGCGGGTTGTCGACGCCCTCGCCTCGCTCGGCAGTCCGAACGAGAACGGATCGATTGCGCGAACGAACGACGCGCGCGTGCTCCTTCTCAAACTCGATTGGAACGCCTCGGCGAAGAACCTCGCCAACCTTCGCTACAACTACACATGGTCGCAGCAGGCCAACGGAACGTTCGACGTCGACTCGTGGGGACGCAGTGCGAACGCGATCGAGAAAGACTCGTCGGAATCCGTCGTCGGCGGATTGACGTCGACATTGCAATCGTCGACCTTCAACGAGTTCCGGTTCCAGGCCGCAAAAGAAAACCGGCCGCGCCCTTACAACGGTCCGAATATTACGGGACAGAACCGCCCACTGCCCGACACCGCATTCGACTTTGCGAAAAGCTACCGCTTCGGCGAGCCGTTCTTCATTCCGGTCAAGTATTACGACACGCGCGTGCAGTTCAACGACAACGTCAATTTCCTGCGCGGCGCGCACGACATCAAGGCGGGCCTCGAGTTCAATCGCGTGAATTCCGTGCAGACCTTCCTCGGATTTGCCAACGGCCGCTACATCTTCAGCTCCACCGACGGCTTCCTGAACTATCTGAAGAATCCGAACTACGTCGAGTGCGCGGACGCGCAGAACAACTTTGCATCGTCCCAGACCGGAGTGTGTCCCGCTGGATTCAACATCACCGGTCCCGTGCTCCTCTATCTGCAACAGGCAGGCGTCGGCAATATCAGCGTGGAGCAAGCGGGAACGCAAAGCATCCCGCAAACCGAGCCTGCCGTTTTCGTGCAGGATTCCTGGCAGGCGACGCCGCACCTCACCGTCAATTACGGTTTGCGCTGGGAGGCTGAGATCGAGCCCGATCCCATTACGCCTCCCGATCAGGTGTTCTACGCCGGCTTCATCGGAAAGACATCGAAAGGGCAGGAGTTTCCGTCAAACGGCAAAATCCCCAGCGACAGAAAAATGTGGCAGCCACGCCTCGGACTCTCCTGGGATCCGCGCGGTGATGGCAAGGAAGTTCTGCGTGCCAGCGCCGGCATTCAGTACGGCCGCGTGCCAGGGCTCGACCTGGCGTCTTCCCGCTCGACGAACGGCTCGCGTGGACAGACGATCTTCCGCAACAGCGCATTGACCGGAATCCTCGGGCCTGTACCGGCCTACCCAAACATCATTCCGCAATCGCAGGTCGGTTCGCCGTTCGATCCCGATGTCTTCGTGTTCGACAAACACTTCCAGAACCCGCGCACGCAGCAGGCCAGCGTTTCGTGGGAGCAGGAAGTGGTCAAAGACTACGGATTCCTCGTCAAGTACAACTACATCAAGGGCGATCACATCACGCGCTTCATCAACCGCAACGATCCCCTCCTCGGCTCGCCCTGGTCGACCGGCCTCGGCGCCGGCGGTGCGAACGGAATCGGCGCGCTGACGACGATCGAGTCGAGCGCCAAGAGCCTCTACAACGGCGTTACGCTGGGCATCAACAAGCGTCCATCGAACAACCTTCAGTTCGAAGTGAACTACACCTACTCGAAAGACAAATCGGACGACGACAACGAGCGCGACCCCTTCACCTTCCGCTACGCCAAAGTCACCGATCTGGCCGCTGAATACGGCTACTCCGACCGCGATCAGCGCCACCGCCTGAATAGCTGGCTGTTGTGGAACGCGCCGATGGGCGTCGATGTGAACGTGCGCTATTCGTACCGCTCCGCGCAGCCGAAGTCGCTCTCCTGTGTCGTGAGCGTCGCCTTCTGCGGCAAAGACGCATTCGGCGCGTCGCGGTTCATGGCAGAGGCGCAGACCCCGCAGGACCGCATCAATCCCGACGGCTCCGTAACCCAGCGCAACCTCGGCCGCAAGGACAACGTCTATTCCTCGCTGGACCTCCGCTTCACGAAAGACTTCCCCTTCGGCGCCTACAAGGTCGAGCCGGCCATCGACATCTTCAATCTCCTGAACAGCAAGAATTTCCATCGCCCCGAGGTAACGAACCTGATCTTCAACTTCGACGGAACGGTGCAGAGTGGTGTGGGTGAGCCGCGGCAGATGCAGTTGGGGGTGAGGGTGATTTGGTAGGTGGGTGCGCGATCCTGCCCAAGACTAAAACCGCGGCGTCGCCAATCAGCGCCGGACGCCGACAAAGCGGAGATCCATGTCGAAAAAGTATGACCCTCCGAAACCTGGAGTCGGCGATGCAGCTCAAGCCATCACAAAGGCGGCAGTTTCCGCCGTGCCCCTACTGGGCGGTCCAGCAGCCGAACTCGTCAATGCTGTCTTCACGCCAATGCTCGAGCGGCGGCGACAGGAATGGATGGAGCAAGTCGCCGAAGCCCTACGCACTTTGGAAGACAAACGCGGCATTCCAATCGAAGAACTTAAGAACAACGAGGTCTTCGGAGATACGGTCTTGCAGGCGACCCAAATCGCTCTCAGAACAAGCCAAGACGAGAAGCGGGCGGCGCTCCGGAACGCCGCGATCAACGCGGCATTACCGACTGCACCGGCCCAGTCACTTCAGCAAATGTTCTTGTCCTTTATTGATGTTTTCACAGTCTGGCATATTCGCATTCTCAAATTATTCGATGCTCCAGAGAAGAACACCGTGCTGGTCGGCGCGCGCTGGCCGAATCTCATGATGGGGGGGATGGCTTACATCCTAGAAAACGCATATCCCAAAATAGCGGGCAATCGCGGCTTCTACGACCAGGTGTGGCGCGACCTTTATAGCCGAGGCTTGGTGAATACCGAGTCTCTTCACAGCACCATGTCAGCACAGGGTCTCGCCGAGCAACGCACAAGTGGACTCGGTCGTGAGTTCATCGAGTTCATTTCCGAGCCCGTCTAATGCTCGCTCCCTTAACGTTCGTCTACACGGCGCGGCTGGCTATTTTGCCGCATCGCAACCGGGTTGCAAGTTCGCGCCGCGCGGCCCGCTGCTGCATGGGACGGTCCGTAAGCCACGCTCGGCGAATCAGCCGAATGCCTAGTGTCTGCTGCTGACCTTGTCGTCGAACTCCGCGCCGCGCTAGCTTGGATACATTAGGCGACTCAAGACTGGAACGGGAGAGATGACACCTACCGAAACCGTGGGGCTAATCGTTGGCCTAATAGCCATCATCGAAGCAGGGTACGTGTCTGGCAAGTGGCGAGCGAGCAAGCAACGCCATGCGATGTTGGATGAGGCCGTTGCGGCCCGAATTCGGCAACTCTTGGGAGCAGTAGAGATCAGAGGTCTTACATCAAATTCTCAGGAGGCGTCGCCAGGTCAGACAATCAGGATTTCTTACGACGTTTTCAGCAAAGCAGAATTTCCCTATCAAGTCTGGCTGGGCGCAAGTATCCTTGCCGCCGACGGAACTGAGTATTTCGATCAGAGCCAAGACAAAGAGATCACTCTAGAGCCGGGACTGACGAATCAATCGCGGTATTTAACTGTTCCCGGCGATGTTTTAGCCGGAAGCTATAACTTGTATGGTGCGATCTGGCTTGGCGCCAGAGCGATCACCGAGAACTCAATAACGTTGGCTCGGATGAAGTCATCTAGTCCTTTGCTCGTGAGAGGGAACGTTCAGCGGACTGTGTGAGCCCGCGACGCCGCGTAACGAGCGACCGCAGATGGCGGGTCCACATGGTTGCTGTACGTTGGCCCCGTGCTATTCGGCTTTCTGCGCTTGGCGGGCGCTTACAATGGCCCCATGCCTCCACCCATCCTTGCCCGCGCCGGCTCGCGCATCGCTGACGTTTGCGAGCGATGGTTTCCAGACGCCTTCGTCTTCGCGCTGGCAGCGATCGTGCTCGTGTTCTTCGCGGGACTCGGCTGGGGCGTGAAGCCGGTCACGCTGGCGACGGAGTTTGGGAACGGATTCTGGTCGCTGGTCAACTTCACGATGCAGATGGCGATCGTGATCGTCGGCGGATTCGTCGTTGCCTCGTCGCCGCCGGTGGCGGCACTCACGCGCAGGCTGGCTGCGATTCCGAAGACGGCGCGGGGCGCGGTGGCGTTTGTGGCCGCGTTCGCGATGCTCTCCTCGCTCTTGTCGTGGGGCCTCTCGCTGGTCTTCGCCGGGCTGCTGGTGCGCGAGATCACGAAGCGCGTCGACGCCGACTATCGCGCCATCGGTGCCGCCGCCTACCTCGGCCTCGGTAGCGTTTGGGCGCTCGGTTTGTCGTCGTCCGCTGCGTTGCTGCAGGCCACCAAGTCATCGATCCCGCCGGCGCTGCTGCCGATCACCGGCGTGATTCCGCTGACGCAGACGATCTTTCTCTGGCAGAGCATGGTGATGGCGGCGGTGCTCGTCATCGTTTCGATCGCCGTGGCGTTCTTCTCTGCGCCAGCCGAAACCGAGGCGCGAACGGCGCGGGCGATGGGAATCGAGCTCGCCG
>DATLVW010000672.1:0-4394 GCA_035577085.1 Thermoanaerobaculia bacterium | reverse complement strand
CGGCATCGATCACCGGCTGCCAGTTCACTCCTGTTCCCTTCCACTTCAGCTTCACCTCGGCACGCTCAGGAACGATGCTCGTCCCCAGCCCGGCATCGAGGTAGCTCACCGCGTACGGCTTCGACGAGGTGCCGCGCTCCGCCAGCGCATCGGTCGTGACCGAAAGCGAGTTCCACGCTTTCTCGCCGACGATGACCGGAAATCCGGAGTCGAGGACGAGCGTGTAGTCGGGCGCCTGATGCGATTTGAGATACGTCGTCACATCGGTATTCGTCGACTCCTCATCGCTTCCGATGAGCAGACGCACCGTGTGCGTGCGTTTGATGCCGCTCTGCTCGAGAGCCTTCATCGCCAGCAGCGCCTGCACGAGCGGACCCTTGTCGTCGGCCGATCCGCGGCCATAGACAAAGGTGTCATCAGCCTTTCCTACGAACGGCGCGACCGACCACGCGTCGGCATCGACCGGTTGCACGTCGCCGTGCACCATCAGTCCCAGAACCGGCGCACCGGCCGGACCGGTAAGCTCGATCTCGTCGATCAGCCCGGCGTCGCGGTAGGTCAGCCCGAGGTCGTGAGCCGTTTTCGCAATCCACTCTTTTTGCGCGGCATGACCATCCGTGTCGAACTGCGTCGTCGGAAAGCGAAGAACTTCTGACAACAACGGCACGAGGCGCGGCGCGTAGTCGCGTTCGTAGACTTTCGTCACGTCCGCAACGTTGGTCTGCAGGGTGGCGGCGAGGAGCAGAGAGGCAATCATCGGGAAACGCATATGCGAATTCTCCCGTAAAATGGGATCAATCGTTCCAACTCGGAGGAAGCACCAATGAAAACGTTTCTCAAGATCGTGGGTGGACTTGTGTTGATCGTCATCGCATTGATCGCCGGAGTTGTGATCTGGCTGTCGGCGCGGAAGCCGGCATCGCGCCCGGCGTCAACCGAGAAGATCGAGGCCACACCGGAGCGGCTCGCGCGCGGCACGTATCTCGTCGAGCACGTCGCGGATTGTCTCGGGTGCCACTCCGACCACATCATCAAGTTCGGGATTCCCGTCAAGCCGGGAACCGAGGGCGAAGGGGGATACATCTTCGACGAGAAGATCGGCTTCCCCGGAGTCGTCGCCGCGCAGAACCTCACCGCGGACCAGGAGTTCGGTCTGGGCAAGTGGACGGACGGCGAGATCATTCGCGCCATTCGCGAAGGCATCGATCGCAACGGTGAAGCACTGTTTCCGATGATGCCGTATGAGCACATGCGCAGCATGAGCGACGACGATGTGAAATCGGTCGTGGTCTACCTGCGCACGCTCAAGCCGATCCATAAAGGCGTTCCGGCCAAGCACATCAACTTCCCCGTCAACCTCTTCGTGAAGTTCGTACCGAAGCCGGTCGATGGCGTGGTGCCGACTCCCGATCCGCACGACAACCTTGCCTACGGAAAGTATCTGTCGACGATCGGCGGCTGCTACGAGTGCCACACGCCGCACGATGACAAAGGGACCAGGATCGCTGACAAGGCGTACTCCGGCGGCTGGGAGATGAAAGGACCGTGGGGCCGCAACTTCACCGCGAACCTGACGTCAACGCCCGGGACATACATGGCCCACGCGACGAAGGAGGAGTTCATCGGCCGCTTCAAGGCCTTCGCTTCGATGAACGCGAACACGGCACCGGACGCCCCCGCGGGACGCAACACAGTCATGCCCTGGCTCGCCTTCTCCCAAATGACCGAGCAAGACCTCGGCGCGCTTTACGACTACCTCAAGACCGTGAAGCCGATCGAGAACAAGGTGGTTACGTTCCCGGACGCGAAGTGATTGCGGGGGGTGGGGTGTTGGGGTGGGGAGTGGGAGTAGGACAATCGGATTCTGTCCGTGCTCCGGTCTTCGGGCCTCACCCGATCCTGTCATCCTGAGACCGCCGGAGCCGCCATCCGTACTCGAGCCGTTGCGCTGCAAGACGTGGCGGCGCAGGACGTCGAAGGATCTCAAATTACGACGCATGAGTCATGTGCCCGGTAACTTGAGATCCTTCGCCGTCCTGCGGCGCCGTCCCATCCTGCGTGAAGGCGCGAGGCGTGCGGGCGCCTCCGGCTGCCTCAGGATGACACATCAATTTCCATCACGAAACCGGCGTGATGACACGGGCCGATTCGGTTTCTCCCACACCCTACTCCCCACTCCCCACACCCCACGCCGAATCACTTCCTCAACCCCTCCTCGTACTCCGGCTTCGGCACGCCCATCACCCAATGGTCGAACCAGCCGACGATGTGCTCGAGGCGTTCGATGCGGTGCCATGGTTTGCCGCTGCGGGAGAGCTCGTGCGATTCGTCGGGGAAGCGAATCATCACGGTCGGGATGTGGCGGTATTTGAGGGCGCGAAACATCATCTCGCCGCCGGACATCGGGGGCGTGCGGTAGTCGGCCTCCCCGAGGATCAACATTAATGGTGTCTTCACGCGGTCGATGTAGGTGATCGGCGACCGCATCACGTAATCCTTCGGGTCCTCCCACGGCGCTTTGCGGAACCACGACGGTTGGAACTGCGAGAAGTCGGCGACGTACCAGAACGTCGACCAGTCGGCGATGTCGCGTTGCGCGGCGGCCGCGGCAAAGCGGTCCGTCTGCGTAACGACCCAATCGGTGAGCAGACCGCCGCCGCTTCCGCCGGTCACGCAGAGTTTCTTCGGATCGATGTAGCCGCGCGCGACCACCGCATCGACGCCGGCCATCAGGTCTTTGAAGTCGTCGCCAGGATAGTGGTACTGGATGATGTTTCCGAAATCCTGGCCATACGACGTCGAGCCGCGCGGATTCGGATAGAGGACGACGTACCCCTTCGCCGCCATCCACTGAAACTCATGATCGAACGTGTAGCCGTACGCTGAGTGCGGACCGCCGTGGATGTTGAGGATGAGGGGGTACTTCTTCGCGGCATCGAAGTCGGGCGGCTTCTGCACCCAGGTCTGGATCTTCTTGCCGTCGAAGCTCGTGTACCAGATCTCTTCCGGCTCGGTGAGCTTCACCTCACGCATTAACTTGTCATTGATGTTCGTGAGGCGCGTCATCGCACCGTCGCCGGCGACGAGATAGAGGTCGCCGATGATCGTCGGCGTGGAGATGAGCGCGACGGTTTTGCCGCCGCGGATCGAGTAGCTCTGGATGTCGTGATTGCCGCTCGTCCACGGGGTGATCTTGCCGGTGGCGGCGTCGATGCGTTTCATGTTGACGCGGCCCTCTTCGGCGCTGACGGCGTAGATCGTCTTGCCGTCGTCGCTCCAGACCGGACGCGCTCCTCCCCCGCTTGCGCGCGGCGCACGCTGGTCGCCGCCGACGCCCGAGAGAATGTCGTAGTCGTACGTTGCGGTGAGATTTCGCGCGGTCGAGCCGGGTGCCGTTGCCACGAGCCAGAGATCGGGCTGGTCGTACGAATGCACCGGATTGTTGATCTCGCCCGCGAAGGCGATCCACTTCCCGTCGGGGCTCACGGCGTACGAGCCGATCGGACCTTCGATGTCGGCGACCTTCTTCATCTCGCCGCCGCCGGCTGGGATCGCGTAGAGATCGGTATCGCGGCGGTCGAAGTACGACTCGCGCACGCGATTCGAGGTGAAGTAGATCTGCGAGCCGTCGGGACTCCAGGTCACATCGCGCTCGTCGAATTCGCCCGACGTGAGCTGCTTCGGTTTCGGAAGGGCTTCGTCGCTGCCGAGCGTGTCGGGGACGTCGATCGTCCAGATGTGCGTGTCGCGCGACGCGTCGCGGTAGCCGGCGCCGTTCGCACGGTAGACAGCCTGATTGATGATGCGCACGTCGCTTTCGTGCTCGTCGTCCTTTTTCTTGTCGTCTTTCTTATCGAGATCGTCCGGCTTCGTCGTGGCCGTGAACGCGATCGTGTTCGCTGACGGCGACCAGGCGATCGAATCCGCTGCCTTCGGCAGCGCGGTCAATACGTGCGGCTCACCGCCGTCGAAGCGCAGGACCCAGACTTGCGACGGCTGCGGCTTGCCGTCTTTGTCGATCGAGCGCGTAAACGCGAGCAGCTTGCCGTCGCGCGACCAGCGCGGCGAGGCATCGCGCGGACCGTTCGTGATCCGCCGCGGCTCGGCTCCGCTGTGCGCCGCGACTGCCCATATGGCGGTGTTGTAGGTGTCCTTCTTCTCATCGACGGTCACGCGCACGAATGCGACCTCCGATCCGTCCGGCGAGAGCTGCGGATCACCGATCCAGTTGAACTTGAAGAGATCTTTCTCGGTGATGTTGCGGGCGTATGCGGAAGCGGCGAGAAGAAGCAGCAGCGCAAGCAGGCGTTTCATGTCGGAAATTGTACGAGGGACCTGTCACGCGGAGGCGCGGAGGAGCGGAGAAACCCGCCGCGTCCTCCGCGTCTCCGCGT
>DATLVW010000671.1:0-8533 GCA_035577085.1 Thermoanaerobaculia bacterium | reverse complement strand
TGGTCAGGCACTTTTTTTGCTGATCACTGACCGCTCATCGACTGATCCATTAATCGGTTGATTCCTACAGGGGGACCCCACCGGTAAACGCTTCGACGCATGCCGCGTCGATTATCGACAAGGAGGAGATCCCATGAAACTAAGCCGTCTCGTCATCGCCCTTCTCATCTTCACCGCCATCGCCTCGGGATTCATCGCCGGACACGCCATCGCCGACCAACCCCACATGCAGTCAGCGCTCGAACATCTGCGTCTGGCCAAAGGGGAATTGGAACTGGCCGATCGCGACAAAGGCGGTCACCGGGAAAAGGCCCTCAGGCTGACCAACGACGCGATCGCCGAAACTGAGCGCGGAATCGCCTACGACCGGCACCACTGAGAGCGAAACGAAAACGCCTGCCGTGCGCTCTGCGCGGCAGGCGTTGTTTGCTCGGCGAGAGCGGACGCGTTTTATGCGCGGCCGGTGCCTGAAGCCGGCGTCATGCTGCCGGTTCCGCCACCTGTGCCGCCCTCACCCGGGCCGAGGGCCGGTCGGGCGACGGTCGAGGTGATACCGACCGCTTCGGCGTACTTCAGATAGGTATCGATCGAAGCGATGACGACGCGCGCTTCAACCGTGATCAGGTCGATGCCGACGAGCGAGATCCTGACCCACGCATCGACGACGATACCTTTGTCGAGAATCCGGTCGAGTACGTCGATGAGACTGGTGCCGCCTGGTGCGCGTTCGACTGCCATGACTTACCTGCCTTTCCTCTCGTCTGTTTTTTTCTGTGTGGATTGCGGAAGCTCCCGCGCCTCGAGCTTTTGCTCGAGCTCGTGCACGCGAGCCTTCAAAGCGTCGTATTCCTCGCTGCCGGCAACGTTGGGCGCCGCGGAGTAGAACCGATCCGAGCGCCACCAATTGATGCCGATCGCCTCGGCCTTGTCGATGGAGCAAATGACGAGCCGGAGCTGGATCGTCAGGAGCTCTACATTCGCGAGCGAGACTTTGATGTCTCCGGCCACGACGAGACCCTTGTCCAGGATCTTGTCGAGGATGTCGACAAGTCCCTGCGGCTGTCGCGGCTCGATCGGCATGTGGGCGAACAGTATTCGCGCGGAGGAGGCACGTCAAGACTGCGAGGGTCGGGCGCGGGGGTCGCGTTTCGGGGGTCGGGGGTCGGAGTGGAATCGGTAGCTCGCCATCTGTGGTACGCGAGCGACCGCGGCGCAGCCCGCGATGAACCCACTCCGACTGCCGACCCCCGATCCGCGACACCCGCAGCTCCGACCCCCGACCCCCGACACCCGCAAACGAAATGACGCAGCCATCTCCCTCGTTGAACACCCCAGTGCAATCCAAATCCGCGATCCGCCTCATCGTTGAGCCGCTGGCCATCGCCATCGCTCTGGCGTTTCTCGTGCGCGCGACGATCAGAATCTACGTGATTCCCTCATTCTCGATGGCTCCGACTTTGATGGCCGGCGACCACATCGTCGTCACGCCGTACCGGTTCCGCAGCGAGCCGCAGGCCGGCGATGTCATCGTCTTCCGATCCCCCCATGCCGCGGGAGAGTTGATGGTCAAGCGGGTGATCGGCACGCCCGGCGATCTCGTGGAGACGCGTGAAGGGCGCGTCATCGTTCGCGGTCACGCCATCGCCGAGTCGTATCTCGCCGCTCAGGCGAGCACAGGCCTCATCCCTCCCCAACTCGTCCCCGCCAACTCCTACTTCGTCCTCGGCGACAACCGCACCGACTCGCTCGACAGCCGTAGCTGGGGCCTCCTCCCCCGCGCGGACGTGCTCGGCCGTGCGCGATTGATTCTCTGGTCGTCGGAAGCTCCGGTCGGGAGCCGGGAGTCGGGAGTCGTAACGGCCACTCCTTCTCCCACCCCCCACCCCCCACTCCCCAACCCCTCCCGCATCGACCGTCTCTTCAAGCGCATCCAATAGGTATACTCAGCGCCGACGGAGGTTTTTATGCGCAAGAGTCGTCGCGAGCGCGGTGAGAGTCAGTTCGGATGTCTCCTCGGGTTGATCCTGCTGGGAATCGCCATCTTCGTAGCCTGGAAGATGATCCCCGTGAAAGTGAAAGCGGCCGAGATGCGACAGACCGTCGTCGACGAGGCCAAATCGGCTGGCACGCATAACGATGAGCGCATCAAGGCAGCGATCATGGCCAAAGCGCGCGAAGACGCCTTGCCCCTCACCGAAGACGACATCAACATCGTGCGCGCGAACGGCGAGATCACCGTCACCGTCAACTATACCGTCCCTATAGCCTTCCCCGGCTACACCTACCAATGGCACATCACGCATACCGCGACTAACCCCATTTTCTAAAAGGACCCTCATGCCCATCAACATCAAGATCCGCGACAACGGACCCTACCTCGTCGAAGGCGAGTTCACCCTCACCGACGCCCAGGGCAATCCGGTCGAGGTGAAGAAAGCGGCACTCTGCCGCTGCGGCGGTTCGACCATGAAGCCGTTCTGCGACGGCACGCACTCGAAGATCGGCTTCAAGGGCGCAAACGAAGCAGTACAGGAAAGCGACCCCGCCGCCGCTCAATCCTGAAACACGACAAACCTTCTAACCACAGAGACACAGAGGACACAGAGGTTTTCTCTGTGATCTCTGTGTCTCTGTGGTTCATGCTTTTGGCGGGCTCGTAGTCGTCGTCGCAGGCGGCGGTACGGTCTCCGTTGGCGGCGCGGTGTCCGTCGAAGTCGGCGCCGTCGTTGTCGTCTCCGTAGGAGGCTCCGGCGTTGCCGTGTCCGTTGGAGGAACCTGCTGCAACGCCGTATCGACCGTCGCGGTCGTCTCCGTCACCGGTGCAGCCGGCGGTGGCTTCTTCTCCGTCAGCACTTCCTTCTCGAACAGGTAACCCCAGCGGCGCATCCGCGAGAGAACCATTCTATGACGCCAGCGAAGACGTTTGTTCGGACTGGCCGGATTCATGACCCGAGGATTGGGAAGACAAGCGGCAAGGAGGGCGGCCTGCGACGGCGAAAGCGATGCAGCCGCCGAGTGGAAATACGATTGCGCGGCCGCCTCGGCGCCATAAACCCGCTCGCCCATCTCCACGACGTTGATGTAGATCTCCAGGATCCGTTTCTTCGTCAGATGGCTTTCGAGCGACCGGGCGATGAAGTACTCCTTCACCTTGCGAAATGGATTGCGCGACGGCGAGAGGTAGAGGTTTTTCGCCAGTTGCTGCGTGATCGTCGAGCCGCCGTGCGTTAGTTTCTTGTGCGCCCAGTCTTTCTCGATGGCCTCCTGCAGTCCCTTCACATCCACCGCGTCGTGCTCGAAGAACGTATCGTCCTCGGCCACCAGCACAGCGCGCCGCAGATACGGCGAGATCCGCGCGTACGGGACCCATCGATAGTCGATCGCATCCGGCTTGCCGGCCGCACGCAGTTCCGCTTTGCGCTGTTCCATGAACGCGGTCGTCGCCGGCGGCGTCCCAGCTAACGAAGCCACGTCAGGAAACGTGATCCATTCGTAGCCAACGAAGAGAAGGAGCGCGACGAAGGCGATAAGCAGAATGCGGCGAAACATGCCGGCCGATTCTATGATGCGCGGTCATGACCCCGGTCATCGTTCTCACCACCGTCGCCGCCGATTTCGACGCCCGTCCGCTCGCGCGCTCTCTCGTCGAACAGCGCCTCGCCGCCTGCGTGAACATCGTCGCCGGCGTGACGTCGATCTATCGCTGGAAAGGTCAGGTCGAGGAGGAAGGCGAGCAACTCCTCGTCATCAAGACGCTCGAAGCGAACGTCGATGCGCTGCGCAACGAACTGCTGGCCCGGCATCCGTACGAGGTTCCGGAGTTTCTCGTGCTGCCGGTGGGGTCAACGTCCGAAGCGTACGGAGCCTGGCTTCTCGAATCGGCGGGAGAAGATACGCGCAAAACGTGATGTGTCATCCTGAGCCGCCGAAGCCGCCGCAAGTTTCGCTGCACCGGCAACCGGCAGACATCGGCGGCGTAGGACGGTCGAAGGATCTCAAAATGCGAAGATCTCGTTCGAGCGGCTTTGAACACGATCGCTCGCGCTGGACAAACACGATCTGCGAAGTTTGAGATCCTTCGACGTCCTACGCCGCCGAGCACGTACTGCGCAAACATCACGATTCGCGCGGGCGGCTCCGGCAGTCTCAGGATGACACCATGGATGACACCATGGATGACACCAGGATGACACCAATCTCGATTAGACGATCACTCCGGATGACGCGTCAGTCTCTGATCTCGTCTCCAATCTCTTGTCTCTAATCTCTGCTCTTGTCTCTGATCTCTTTCGCCGCAATGTCGTCCCGCCGGCAAGAACAATCAGGAGTCCGAGTGTTGCAAATGAAATCGCCCGTCCTCGCGTAAACGATTCCGGCAGGTACTGCAGCTTCACGTGATGTCGTCCGGCCGGAACGAAGACGCCGAGGAAGGCGTGATTGGCGAAGCGCATCTGGACGCGGCGGCCGTCGATGTAGGCGCGCCAACCTTTCCACGCGGACTGCGACGCCACCACCCAGCCGTCAGCGGCCATCGTGGCGTCGATGTCGAGGCCGAAACCGTCGCGGTGAAGCGTCAGCGTGCCGGGACCGTTCGCTATTTCGTGAGGCTTGTCCTCCGGCACCTCGATCCAGGCCATGTCCGAAAAATCCTTCGCCGTCCTCATCGCCTTCAGCGCCAGAACGCCGTCCCGCTCGTAACGAATGCGGCGCGGCACGAACGCGCGCGGCAGAACGTGCGTATTCTCGAACAACTTCGCGCTGCGGTCCTTCATCAATTCGCGCCAGCCCGGAGTCAGGTCAACGCTGATCGGCACGATCGCGTACTTGATGTTGAGGAACGACAGGAACGGCGGTTGAAGATCACCGATGGCGTTGAACGACACCGGCTGCGGGATCGACCAGACCGGGTAGGTGTCGGCGAGGCGCGCGAACGTCATCGCTTCGTAGCCGCGAGGGTCTTCGAGCTGGTAGATCGCCGCCGAATCGGGGATGAGCACGAAATGCTCGCCGGCCACGCGGAACGGCTCCGGAGTGTTCTCAGGGATGGCGCGGATGATCGGGATCTTCGGATAGAAATCGTGCTGCGGCAGCGAGGGATACATCGAACCGTCGACGATGATGCGTGCGCCGAGGAGGAGAACGAGAACGAGAGGGATGGCGATGCGAAGCGGGGTGCGTGAAGCGAGCAGGATGGCGACGATCACCAGCGGAATCAGATCGCCGAGCGCGTTGATGCGGATGACGGACGGATCGACGCCGACTTTGAGCTCGTGCGCCCAGACCAGCCACGTTCCGACGCCGAGGACGATTGCGATCCCGCCAGCCACCACCGCCGCCACCCTACGACGTGTAGAGCCGCCAACCTCGGTTGCGAACGCATCTACCGCCAGCGCCGCAAGAATCGCCAACGCACACGACGCCGCGTACGCCAACCGTTCGTTGAGCGCCACATCGAAGAGCGGGATCTTGTGGAGCACGTTCGCCATCGGCGGCGCGTCGAAACCTGCGCAAAGACAAATGAGCGCCAGCGCGAAGAAGAACCACGTCTCTTTGCGCTTCCTCGCCACGATCAATGCGGTCAGCGCCAGCGCCAGGACGATGCTGCCCGTGCGCGCGGTCTGCGGATCCCATTCGGCCGTAAACGAATCGCGCCACGGCTGCCCGCCCCAGAACGGAAAGACGGTGTTGGCCGCGCGACGCTGAATCATCTCCGGCATGAACGGAAACGACATCGAGCGGTAGCCGAGCCGGTTGTGAAGCTCGAGCGTTTGTTGCGACGCCTCGAGGAACGGCAGCAGAAAGATCGCCGTCAACAGCAGCGCCACGACGCCCGCGCCGGCGGCGAGCGCGATCACGCGTCCGACCCGTTTTCGTGTCGTCGCAATCTCGAACAGACCATAGGCAGCACCGACCGCGGTGACGTGCAGCAACGACTCCGGATGCCCGGCGAGGATCAAGGACGTCAGTGCGATCATCAGCAGAACCCCGGCACGCACGCTCGCTTCGTTCACCAGCCGCTGTACTGCGAAAAGAATCAGCGGCAGATACGCCCACGATCGCGAAAGCGGCCATCCGACGAAGAAGGCGATGTTGGCGCTGAACATCCACCCCGCCGCGGCGACGAGCGACGCCAGCTCCCCGCACCCGAGCGCACGTGCGAAGGCGAACGCACCGAAGCCGGCCAGGAAGAACGTCATCGCCGCCGCGAACGTCAGACTCGGCGGCATCGGAATCACCATGCCGAGGAGGTTGAAGGGATCGTAAGGAGCCGGTTGCGCCGCCGCCGCCAGGATGTCGCCGCAAAGCATGAACGGATTGAGCAGAGGCCACTGCCCGCTGAAGATCGCCGTTCGCACCGCGCTGCGCCACGGAATGATCTGGCAGTAGAGGTCGGAAAGCGTGCCGTTGTGAACCTTCGGCACGTTGAACTCTGCCGCATACGCATTCAGCGGCTCCGACATGAACGGCAGATCGATCGGCGCGTACACCCGTCCGGTGAGCAAAGCCCTTCCCGTAAAGCACATCGGCAGCAGGATCAGGACGAGCGCGGCCATGCGCGAGATCGGCTGCACGAATCGCCGCCAAAGCACGATCACGCCTACGGTCGTCGCGAGATAGAGAAGGATGGCCGCCAAGCCGCGGAGCTATACGCGCAAGCAGCGTGAGCGTCAAGTGTCGGTCTTCTTCGCGTCTTCGCGTGAGAAAAAGAGATCACGCGAAGCCGCGAAGAACGCGAAGGGGCACCATTTGTCAAATTCTCTACCCCACGTAGCGTGGGAAGAGGGGTCGCCGCGGCGGAGTTAGAGTTGATCCGACCCTATGGAATCCATCGTCATTCGCGGTGCCCGCGAGCACAACCTCAAGAACATCGACGTCGTCGTCCCGCGCAACAAGTTCGTCGTCATCACCGGCGTGTCCGGATCGGGCAAATCATCGCTCGCCTTCGACACTATCTTCGCCGAGGGCCAGCGGCGCTACGTCGAATCACTCAGCGCCTATGCCCGGCAGTTCCTCGAGCAGATGGAGAAGCCCGACGTCGACTCGATCGAAGGACTCTCGCCGGCCATCTCCATCGAGCAGCGCACGACCTCGCGCAATCCCCGTTCGACGGTCGGCACCGTCACGGAGATCTACGACTACCTCCGCCTCCTCTACGCCTCGGTCGGCGTTCCTCACTGCACGAACTGCGGCAAAGAGATCCGCCCGCAGACGATCCAGCAGATGGTCGACCGGCTCATGACGCTGAAGACCGGGACGAAGTTCACCATCCTCGCGCCCTACATCCGCGGCAAGAAGGGCGAGTACCGCAAGCAGATGCTGCAGATGGTGAAGGAAGGCTTCACGCGCGCCATCGTCAACGGCACGATGATCGAGCTGGCCGACCCGCCCACACTCGACAAGCAGAAGAAGCACACCATCGACATTGTCATCGACCGCCTCGTCGTCAAAGAGGGGATCGAGCAGCGCTTGGCCGATTCGCTCGAGACCGCCACGCGCGTGACGAAGGGCCTGGTCAAGATTCTTTACCAGGAAGGAAACCGGGAAGAGCTCCTTTCGCAGAGTTACGCCTGTCCCGATTGCGGCGTCTCCATCGGCGAGATCACGCCGCGGCTCTTCTCCTTCAACTCGCCGTACGGCGCCTGCCCGCGCTGCTCCGGCCTCGGCGTCCTGCTCGAGGTCGATGAGAAGAAGATCATCCCCGATACGTTGAAGTCGATCGAAGACGGCGCCATCTCCATCTGGAAGGAGGGCGCCGAGAACTGGCGGCTTCGCCAGATTCACACGCTGGCCAAGCACTACAAATTCAAGCTCGACGTGCCGTGGAAGTCGCTCCCGGAGAAGGCGCGCAGCGTCATCCTTCAGGGCTCCGAGGAGAAGATCAAGTTCCAGTTCAGCGGCGCGGAGAGCACCTACTCATACAGCGGAACGTACGAAGGCCTCGTGCCGATGCTGACGCGTCGCTACAAAGAATCGGACAACGACGACATCCGCGAAGAGATCGAGCGCTTCATGACGCCGATGGATTGTCCCGATTGCAAAGGGCGGCGTCTGAAACCCGAGGCACTGGCGGTGACCGTGGCTGGGCAGCCGATCGATGAGGTCGTCGGTCTGCAGCTCAAAGACGCCGAGAACTTCTTCGCCACGATCGATCTCACGCCGCGCGAAGAGAAGATCGCCGGCAAGATCCTCAAAGAAGTCCGCGACCGCCTCGGCTTCCTCTGCGCCGTCGGGGTCGGCTACCTGATGCTCGACCGCAGCGCGGCCACGCTCTCCGGCGGCGAAGGGCAACGCATCCGCCTGGCCACGCAGATCGGCTCGAAGCTGATGGGCGTCCTCTACGTCCTCGACGAGCCGTCGATCGGCCTGCATCAGCGCGACAACCGCAAGCTCATCGACTCTCTCCTCGAGCTCCGCGACCTCGGCAACACGGTGATCGTGGTCGAGCACGATGAGGAGACCATCGAGACTGCCGACCACATCATCGACCTCGGCCCGCGCGCCGGAGTGCACGGCGGCGAAGTGGTGGCCGAGG
>DATLVW010000670.1:0-10756 GCA_035577085.1 Thermoanaerobaculia bacterium | reverse complement strand
TCGTCGGCGTTGTCGTTCATCTTTGTCTCGACGATGGCGTTGAGCACGATTGCGCCGGCGGTGTCGCGTGTCGTCGCGCGACTGGTTGCGCGTGGCGATGTTGGGCGCGTCGACGCTCTTCGGTCCTTTGTGCGAAGCCGTTTTCGTCGCTGGTCGGCAGCCGCGATCGTGGTTTCGTGCGCTGCCGCGATTCCTCTCGCGCGGCTCTTTCACTTCCGCTCCGTCTGGACGCCGATGCTCGCGTTCTTATGCGCGATTGCGTTCGCGCTCGCCAGTATCGAGCGCGGCTTCCTGCAGGGATTGGGTCGTTTTCGCACGCAGAACCTGAATACGGTCTTCGAAGCCGGCTTGCGCCTTGTGCTTGCACTCGTTCTCCTGGCGATCGCGCAGCGGCCGGACTCGGCACTGGTCGCTTATCTGATCTCTATGAGCATCGCGACGGCAATGCTGCTGCGTCATGGTGAGAGTGAAGCAGGAGGCGGCGACGATTGGCGCGAAGTGGTGCGCTTAGCCTCGCCGCTGCTCCTTCTGCTTCTTGGTAGCGCCGTCTATCAGAATGCCGACATGCTCGCCGTGAAGCGCTGGCTGCCGGCGGCCATCGCGGGCCAGTACGGCGCCGCCTCGGCGATGACGCGCGCGTTCGGCGTGCTGTTCGTCCCGCTCTACATCATCTCGGGACCGATGCTCGTTGCGCTGCACGAGGAGGGACGATCGATCATCAGCGCGACGCTTCGGCTCTGCGCTTACTTTCTCGCGCTTTGTGCCGTCCCCCTCGCGCTGTTGACGTGGTACGGGCGCGAGATAACGACGCTCCTCTACGGTGCTGTGTATGCCGAGGCGGGATCGATCGCCGCGGCGCTCGGTGGCGTCCTCGTGATCGGCTATCTGACGCTGCTCATCGCCCAGGCCCGCGTCACCGTCGGTGCCTTCGGGGTGGCCAGGATTTACGCGGTTTTCGGCGTGCTGCAAATCGCTCTGCTTATGGTCATGCACGACAGCGTGGGCTCGATCATCACCGCACTGATTGTCGTGCAGGGCGCGTTGCTTCTTGTCGTCCTGGCCGCACTGTTCCGACCGATCACTCGCGCTGACGATTCACGATCAGACGATTGAACAACCAGAAAATTGCCCGCGACGGCAGCAACAGCAGCAACGAGTGCATGACGATGCTGGCGAGTGCGCGCGGTGTCGCGTGAAATCCGTAGCGGCGAATCGCACGGATCTTGAGGCGCGTGGAGTCGCGCAGCGCAGGTTTCAGCAGCAGGTTCTTTCCGGCTGCCGGGTGAATGCGATAGGCAACGAGCTCTTCCGGTAGGTTGTGAAACTTTCCCAGTCTGGCAGCGCGCAGCCAGAGGTCGTAATCCTCCGCCGCGGGGAACTCAGGCACATAGCCTCCCGCTTCGATCAACGCGGTCCTGCGAGCCATCACGGACGGCTGGGCGATGCAGTTCATGACGACCATGCGCTTCTTGATGTCTTCATCGTTCTCCGGATAGCGGCGACGGCCGATCGTCCGCGACTGCGCGTTGATGTAGCGCAACGCGGATCCAACGAGCACGTGATCCGGGTGAGACCGCAGGAACGCCTCCTGCTTCTCGAAGCGGCCGGGCTCGCAGACGTCGTCGGAGTCGATGAATGCGATCAGCGCTCCGCGCGCTTCGTGCAGCCCGGCATTGCGCGAACCACCCAGTCCGAGGGGCGACGGTGTGTTGATGATCCGGATGCGCGGGTCGTCGTAGCGCGCCTGAATCGCTGCCGCGACGGCAGGATCGCCGTCGTTGATCATCAGATACTCGAAGTCGCGAAAGGACTGGGACAGGACGCTGACGATGGTTTCATCGAAGTACTCGATGTTTTTGTAGAACGGCGTGAAGACCGTCAGCGGCGGTGCGTCACCGGAAGGCATGGATGGAATCGTTGCCGAATCGCGTGCCTGCATCCTACAACACGCTCACGTGCGCGGCGGCCCTCCCTCGACACCGCGTGCGACAATGAAATCGCAGTGATGCGCCAGATCCGCCTTTCGCACGTACTTTTCGCCGGCGCATTTCTCTGGATCGGATTGCTCCTGCAGCGCGGGCGGCCGTTGCACTGGGATGAGATCGAGTTCTTCCGCGCCACACGTTGGATCGGAGAGGGACGGATCCCGTACGCCGGTTTCTGGGAGCATCACTCGCCGTTACAGTGGTTTCTGTTCGCACCGTTCGCGAGGTTCCTGGCGACCGCACCGGGTGTGAGTGCGATCGTCGTGATGCGTTGGGTGCAGGTGCCTCTGTGGATCGGCGTCTTTGCACTCATCGTCGTCATTAGCCGGCGGGTTGCCGCTGCGGCTTGGGGACACGTGGCGATGGTCGCGATGCTCCTTGCCAGCCCACTCTTCGTTTTCTCTGCGCTCGAGTATCGCGTCGACACCCTCGGCAACGCCTGCTTCCTCGCCGCGGTGGCTTTGCTGGTGACGCGCGACGTGACCCGAGGAGCCGCCATTGCGTTCGGAGTCCTCGGTTCATGCGCGGTGCTGGCGAACATTCGCATGGCACCCTTGATCGTGATCGCCGCGCTTTTCGCGCTTGTGTGGATGCGTTCCGAGGAGCGTTGGCGATGGAACGGACGCGCGTTGTGGATGATGCCAGGCGTTGCTTTCGTTGCCGCTGCGTTTTTGGGATGGTTGCGCCTGGCAGGGGCGTGGGATGGCTTTCTCGACGGCGTAGTGCGCTACAACTCGGTTTCGAACTCGCTCGTTCACATTGCCGCGAACACCTTTGTCGACCGGCTCCTTGATCCGGTCATCACACCTGATCTGGCGATGATCGTGGCCTGGATCGCAGCGCTCGCCGGCGTTGCGATCGCGCTGCGAAGCATTCGGAGGCCTTCGCCACCCGTCATCATTGCGCTGCTCTTCATCGGCACCGTCGTCACGCTCGTGCCACTCGGCGTTCACTATCCCTATCACCTGCAGACCACGTATCTGCTGATGCCGGCGCTCGGTGCGATTGCGGCCGATCGCCTCCTGCAGGACGGCAAGCGAGCGGAAATGATTCGCGGTGTCGCAGCAGGAATCGTGGCCCTCGCACTGCTGATCCAATACGCGAGCCTGATGCGATCACCTTTCGGCGCGGCGATGGACTACCAGGATCGCGTCATGCGCACGGTAGACGAACGGACGACGAAGAGCGACACGGTCTGGGATGGAGTCGGTTACGCGCTTCATCGCCAGCCTGCGTATCGCTACTGGTTCCTTCCCGCCGGCGTCCGGCTCATGGCTGAGAACGCGCTCATTCAGCAGTACGACATCGCGCGCGATCCTCCGGCCATGATTGTGCACGGGTATCGCGTCAACCTCTGGATGCGTTCATTTCCGCGCGTTACGTCCTACGCGGTTCATCACTATGTTCCCTTGTATCGCGACTTGTGGATACCGGGAATGAGCGCGACGATCGAGCCGCGGCCGATGAGAACGATGTGGCGGGTTCCGGCGAGCGGGCGCTACACCATCTATGCGAGCGAGATCCTCCTGCGCCATCCCTGGTTCACTCGCCCGCTGGAGTACGCGATGAGCGAGGCCGAGGCACCAGAAACCTACGAGATCCCGCTCTCTCTACTGCCGCTCCTTCCTGCGAGCGACGATCTCCAATGGTCGATCGATGGCCGGTCCGTACCCGCCGGAGCTCGAACCCTCGACCTCGCGAAAGGATCATCGCTCGTGCTCACCTCCTCGCTACGCAACCGCGCCGGGATCCTGATCGTGCCTGCCGATGTCCGCACGCTTTGTGTCGGCCCCGAAGTGCCGGTCGCGTTCTGACGATCGCGTCCTGCTATTCTGCGCGCGCTCTCATGGTGATTCTCCTCACGGCGCTTGCGCTGCTGGTGATCGGAACGGAGATCACGCTCCGCGCCTGGAGCGATGCCGGGCCGCTCGAGCGCGCCACGACCGCATCGGTGATCGCGGCGGCGTTGTGGCTCGGCTCGACATGGGCTCTTGCCCTGCTGCACCAACTCACGATGACGGCGCTCGTAGCACGCGCTGTCATCGCCGCAATCGTTGCGGTCGTGGTGATTCGTCACCGCCTTCGCGGCATCAACCAGCACGTGACGATCGACCGCCGCACACTCGTCATCGTCGCCATCGCCCTCCTGCCGCTTCTTGCCTGGACCGACTTCATGTTCTGGCGCGGCGCGATCATCCCTCCGGTCAGTCATGACGCACTCTCGTATCACCTTCCGCGCGCCGTTCTCTTCGCTCGGTCGCATGGCTTTCGTTACCTGACCGAGCTCGAAGCGCGTGAGCGAAACATCCCCGCGAATTACGAGATCCTGCTAACCGAATTCGTCGTCACGCAGCACAACGACACGTACACGGAGTGGCCGAGCACGGCGTTTTATGTGCTCTTCGTGATCGCGTGCGGCGCGCTTGCGGAGCGATGGTGGGGACGGCGTCTCCTGCCGCTGCTCGTGATGATGATGTTCGTCGCCGGCATCCCCGTCCTTCTCCTGCACAGCGGCGCGCACAAGAACGATCTGATGGTGGCGTTTTTCACAGTTGCCGCGATGATCTTCGCGGGCCGGTGGTGGCGCGATGCCCATCGCGGGGCGTTGCTGCTTCTCATCGCATCGATAGCGATGGCAGTCGGGACGAAACCGCAGGCGGCCGGATTTGCGGTCTTCATCGCGCCTTTCGTTCTCTATCGAATGGTGAAGTGTTTGAGGCCGCGCGTCATCGCCGGCGTGATCGCATTCTCGCTCGCCGCGTTTCTGCTGTTGGGGGGCGCGGTTTACGTGGTCAACATCGTCGAGCAGCACGCGCTATTCGGCAAAGACACAACGAAGAGCGACATCATCACGTACGGCGATTGGAAGAACCTCTGGGAGGGGCCATACGTGCTGCTGGCAGCGCCGTTCTCGCGCGACGGGCGTGCGTTGGCGGTGCCGTGGGAGGCGCATTCGTGGTTCTGGCGCCGCTACGAGATTTACTTTTCGCACCTCGGGATCCCGTTTGCGCTTTGCGCGATCGCCGCGCCCCTCGCGGCGTTGTGGTTCCTTCGAAGCGCCAGCCATTCGGAGTGTCTCGTGATCACGTTCGCCGCGATTGCGGCGTTCATCTTGATGCTGCCCGTTCTTTTCCGGCCTCACGGCTTTTACCTGATCTCGCTGCCGCGCTATGCGCTCTTCATCGTTCCGATCGTCTTCGGATGGACAGTTGTTCCGCTCGCCGGGCGGATACCGGAGCGCGCCGCCGAGGCGCTACTCGTCATCGCGGCGCTGTCATTCGTCGCGTACGGCGTCAGCAACGCGGTCAATGACCGCTTCGCGCCGCTCGACTTCGTGCTCTGGGCGCGCGAGCATCCCGGCACGCGCACGATTCCTTTCGACCAGGACCGCGCCGCCAGCGTCGCCGACCGGCTCGCCGGCCCGAACGATACGATCGCCATCGACGCCTCGTACGCATCGTGGATCCATCCCGTGTTCGGAGCCGGACTCACGCGACCGGTCATCTTCATCCCGCCAGGCAACGGGCCTCCCGTCATCCCGAAGGAGGCGCAGTGGGTCGTGATCGATCGAAGCTGGTCGATCATCTGGGAAGCGTCAGGCCTTCGCGATCTCAGTCAGGCCGAGGAGATGATGAGCCACGGCACGCCAAGCGAGGACGATCTGCGGGTGGCGCGTACTGTCGTTGCCGATCCGCATTTCAAGCTCGAGTACGCGCAGCCCGTGCGAAACCAGCTCGTGTTCCGACGGATACAATGACGGGCGTCGTGAAGGACACGACGTTCATCGTCATTCCGGCGTTCAACGAAGAGCGCGCCATCGGCGTGGTCGTGGCGGAGCTGAAGGTGCTCTGGCCGCATTTGATTGTCGTCGACGATGGATCGCACGATGCCACGGCTTCTGTGGCGCAGCAGAGCGGAGCGACGGTGTTGCGGCATGCCGTCAATCGCGGCCAGGGTGCGGCATTGCAGACCGGCATCACGCACGCGCTTAGGCGTGGTGCACAGATTGTCGTGACCTTCGATAGCGACGGCCAGCATCGCGCCGAGGATGTCGCGACACTCGTCGCGCCGATCGAGGAAGGGCGCGCCGACGTCGTCCTCGGCTCCCGATTCCTCGGCTCAACGGAGAACATGCCCGCGTTGCGCGGCCTCCTGCTTCACGCTGCGACCGCGTTCACGCGCATGACTTCAGGCGCGCGCGTGACAGACGCGCACAACGGGCTGCGTGCGTTCTCGCGCGCGGCGGCGTCGCGTCTCGAGATCCGTCTCGACCGGATGGCCCACGCCAGCGAGATCGTCGATCAGGTGGCCGAGCATGGCGCTCGTTGCGTGGAGGTGCCGGTGCACGTGCGTTACACCGACTACTCGAAACGCAAGGGCCAGACTGGCCTCGGTGCCTTCCGCGTATTGTTGGATTATCTTTGGGGGCGCTGGCTGCGATGACTACGTTTCAGATTTCCGCCTTCGTCTTCCTCGGCCTTGCTCTGGCCGCGACGATCTCGTTTCGGCTGCGACGGCAAGCGTCCTTCCGGGTTGCCTTCGCATGGGCGCTGTTGTGGATCGGTGCCGCGATCGCGATTGCATGGCCGCAGATTACGGTGCGTGTCGCGCATTTCCTCGGTATCGCGCGCGGCGCGGACCTCGTTTTCTACCTGGCGATTCTCGGCATGTTCGTCGGCTTCTTCGCGGTCTACGTCCGCTTTCGAAGAATGGAGAGCGAGATGACGCGGATCGTGCGCGAGCTCGCGTTGCGCACTCCCAAAGAGCCCGACTCCGAGTGAGTGCTTGCGGTTGCCGCCCGCGATAGCATGCGCGGCATGGAAGTCGTTCCGCGGCTGACGAAATTCTTTACGCAGCTCATCAGCGAGACGAGCGGCTTGTCGCTCGCTGACACGCTGGCGCTTGCCGAGCACGCGCCGCAACTCGACGCGGACATGGTTCTTGCGCACGAGATCCGCGAATTCCGCGAGCTCCTCGGCCGTTTCCGCGTCGACGCCGCGCCGATCGAATCGCTCCTCACTCACGCCGTGGCGCGGTCGCTCGCCGATTTCTTTCGCGCCTTTCCGATTCCGTTTCGCGACGAGCACATTCATCTCACCGGCTCGCTCGACGCCGATTTCATCTGGCCGCGCCTCGCGCCTCTTCTCGATGGCCCGGAGCGGGCGATGTATGAAGCGAAGATCGCCGAGGTTTATGGCCCCGGTGCGCTTCCCATCGCCAGTGGCGCGGACGTCGATCGCCTCATCCGCCTCGGCGACGACGACCGCTTCGATCGCTATCTCAAGATTCTCTACCTCGCCAAGCTCGTTCTCACGTCGCGCGAAGCGCATCGCGACGCCGCATACCACATGGCCAAGCGCCTCTTTCGTGACGCCAACGTCGGGTCCATTCGACTGAAGTTCACGCTCTTCCGTGAGACTACCGATTCGTCGGAACAGATTCCCGGCATCAGCGATTTGACAGCCGAGGATGTGATGCTCGGGTTGTACGAAGGGTTCCGCGCGTTTCAAAGCGAGGTTCCGGCCTTTCGATTCATCCTCTCGCCGAGCTTCCGCAAAGAGCCCGGCTTCTACGATGCCACGCGCTATCCGACGAAGCGCGCCAGCTTCGACGATCAGGTGCGGCAGATCATCGAGCTGCTGAAGAAACATCCCGAGCTGCGCGATGTCGTCACCGAGGTCGACACGGTGGGCAATGAGCGCGGGTTTTATCGGAAGGCGCACTTTCAGGAGATGCGCGTCGGCTTCCGCAAGCTGCAGGCGTACGGCTTCCGCACGCGCAGCCATAACGGCGAGACGTGGAACACGCTGCGGCAGGGTATCCAGGCCGTCGATAACGCCATGAACATCTGGTACGTCGACGCCATCGAGCACGGCCTCTCCCTCGGCATCAATCCCAACTTCTACTTCCACCGCATGCTCCAACGCGTCCTCACCGCGAACGGCCGCAGCGAGCCGGTCGCGCACGGGACCCGCGAGCACGACGAGTTGCTCGACATGGACTGGAGCGGCCGCGACGTCATCCGCGAAAAGCTTCTGCGCGGCGAGCCGCTCACCGACTACGAAGCCACGCTGGCGACGAAAACGAAGTTCCACCACGCCCGCGAAGTCGAGCACTACCAGCACGACGTGCTCAACCGCATGATCGACAAACGCCTGACGCTGGTGTCGCTCCCGTCATCGAACAAGAAACTGACGGGCGCCCTCAGCGACTACAAAGACCACCCCTTCTCCTGGTGGGAAAAGAAAGGCCTCCGCCTCGGCGTCGGTACCGACAACGACGTCACCCTGAACACGAACTTCCTCCGCGAGATGCTGATCCTGCTGTTGACGGATCCGCTGGAACTGAAGATCACAAAGCTCCTGATCGTGACGACGGGAGAATCGCGAAGATCGCATCTCAGCCATCTGCTTTGGCAGATGCGGAAGGCGGCCGAGGGAGGGCAGAGGTAGGGCGACGTCCGTGTTCTTGTTCGGCACGTCTCTCGATTTCAGAGTTTGGGTGGTACGCAAAGGGCCGCCGTCTCAGCGTTAGTCTTTGAATTTCTTACGAAGCCATTCGAGAGCGGCACGTTGATCGTCCCGTGTCGCTCTTCTGATGAATGTGAGCAGGTCAATCAGCGAAGGCTTTGGTGGCGAGATGTTCTGCAGGCCCTCGTTACAATTGCTGCAAAGCGCGCGGAGGTTCGAAGCCTGATCTGTGCCGCCCTTCGAACTGTCGATGATGTGCCCCATGGTGAGACGAATCGTCCGGCTTGGGTCGTACGGATCGGTATCCCCAGCCGATACGCCGCAAAGCTGACACGTGTTTCCGTTGCGTGCCAAGACCGCCGCCCTTGTTTCCTTCGAGATTTTGCGTGCGAAAGCTGGCAACCGCTTGTCCGTTTCGAGGAGGTATTCGCCGGGTTTTAGATCGGCGCGGTCGTTGTGAGAGAGGATCTGATAGCCCTCTTCGTTCCGAAGCTCTCGGAGCCGGCGAGCCCATTCCGACTTATTGCCAGATGCTTCGCGGATCTCGTCTGATGTAACAACACGCCCTATGTTGGCGAGCAAGAAATAGAGGATCTTTGCCTTTGATCCGGGCTGATGCGGAGCGCGTGGCTTTTTCGGCATGCGCTACAGGATAGCGGCTTCCGCACGATCAAAGAGGCGTTGCTGCTCGCGGTCGAAGGATTTCTCGGCGATTCCTTCGAAAGCCGCGACAATTGACCGCCCGACTGCTTCAGCGACCGGTGGCGGAAAGGCGTTTCCCACTTGCCGGTAACTGGCGGTCTTGCGGCCGGCGAACTGCCACGCGTCAGGGAAGCCTTGTACGCGCGCAACCATCCGAACGGTTAGTCTGAGGCTCGCCTCTCTTGGGAAATCTTGCGAAGGCGGTTCGTCAGCGATGCCGAGACCATCGACTCCGAGTGCAGCCCACTGCTGACGGGCGCGCGTTGGGCCGAGATCGGGTCCGCCGTGTTTCTTGGAACCTCCAACGACTGTGGGAGCGATGCCATTTGCGCGAGCACGCCAGGCTGTTGCTCCCTTCCAGCCGTTCGCTCCAGCCAGATCGACTAGAACCTCGCCTACCAATCGCTTGCGTTCCTCCGGCTCGGGCCAGCGGAAGAACTGCATGTCTTCTTTGCGAAGGGCGACCAGGATGAACCGTGGCCGGAGCTGTGGGACGCCGTAGTCGCAAGCGTTGAGGATGCGCCACTCGACCTGGTATCCGAGCCGGCGGAATCTTGCCATCAACGCGGTGCGGTAGTCCTTGAATTTTTCCGAAGCAAATCCGGGAACATTTTCTAGCATCACCGCTCGCGGCTGAATCTCAGCAGCGAGGCGGATGGCTTCGGGAAACAGATCGCGATCATCGTCGCTGCCGAGTTGCTTTCCGGCGATCGAGAAGGGCGGGCATGGGACTCCGCCTGCCAGCAGATCCGTCCGGCCCCTGTATGGCGTTCCATCGAAGTGATGGAGATCCTCTTCGATAACCTTCCACTCGGGCCGGTTGAGTCGAAGGGTTGCGCACGCGTGATGATCGATCTCCAGCGCGGCAAGGTGCTCAAAACCGGCATGCTCGAGACCCAACGCTTGGCCGCCGCCGCCGGCGCATATCTCGACTACTTTGAGGTCCACGAAGGCAGTGTAGCGGGAAGGGTCCGAGGAAAAAAGAACTTCTACCGAATGTAGAACAAGACTCTCATGGACGTCCACGACAAAGCCACTCGTTCGTTCAACATGTCGAGGATTCGCTCGCGCGACACTAAGCCCGAGCTGCGGCTGCGGAAGCTTCTGTGGGCGCGCGGCTTACGGGGTTATCGCGTTCACTCAAAACTCCCTGGCAAGCCTGATCTCGCTTGGTCGAGAGGGAAAGTGGCGATCTTTGTCGACGGCTGTTTCTGGCACGGATGCACGAAATGCGGTGATGGGCGCGCTCCGTCCTCGAACACGAGCTACTGGGATGCAAAGCGCCTCAGCAACAAACAACGCGACGCGCGCCGGACGAAGGAGCTCGAGCAGATGGGGTGGAGAGTCCTCCGGCTTTGGGAGCACGAGGTCCTGAAAGAATCGCTAAGATCTGCAAAACGCGTCGAGAAGCTTCTGGGTCAGGCGCGCCGAGGACGATAAGCCGCATCAAAGAGTGCTCCACGCCCGGTAGTTTGTGCGCGACGAGATGAATCGAAACCATGACCACCTTCCAGACACCACGCGCCGGCGAGCGGATGATTGCGGTTGAAGAGGCGCAGGAGCGCGTGTTGGCGGAGGTGCGGGCGCTCGACGATGAGG
>DATLVW010000669.1:0-7083 GCA_035577085.1 Thermoanaerobaculia bacterium | reverse complement strand
TAACGATCGCGAAGAGGTCGAGCATGATCCAGAAGACCTCGGTGTCGCCGAAGTTGAACTCGAACATCCCCGCTGCCCCGAGACTGGCGACGACCACTACGCCGATCTCGGCGTATTTCGTTGCCGGACCGCCCCAGGCGCGCGCACATTCTCGAAGGAAGAGTCCCTGCAGAAAGAGATACGCCAGAAGGGCCAGAACGCCGCGTTCCGCCAGAAGCTGGATCACGTTGTTGTGCAGGTGCGGGATACGGAAACGCGGCGCATCGTGCTTCCGGTAGAGGGGGTAGATCTCTTTGACGTTCGCCGGTCCCACGCCGAAGACCGGGTAGTCTTTGATGATCTCGACACCTGCCTCGGCCATCCGGATCCGATCCAGATTCGACGACTGTCGCGTGTCGAAGCTCGAGATCACCCGGCTGAACAGCGGCAGCGGCGCAAAATTGATGGCGATGATCGCCACCGGAACGGCCCACGCCAGCGCCTTGGGCCACTTCAGGATCAGCAGCACGGCGATGCCGACGATCCATCCAAGCCACGCACTGCGCGTAAAGGTGATGAGAAGGGCAAGGTTCGTCACGGCCGCGCCGGCGAGCAGCCAGAGATTCCCGGCTTCGTAAATCCAGAGCACGATGAACGTCAGCGCCACCGGCAGCAGTAACCCGGACAACGTCATCACGTGTGCGGTCGGGCCGGTGATGCGATGTTCGAGATCGCGAAAGCCGCCAGCAGTGACGTATTGGGCCAGACCCATGGCTGACGCCATCGCCCCGAAGATGAGAACCATGCGCAGTGCCGTGAATCGCGCTTGCGGGACGTTGCGGAGCAGGATCAGCGCCGCCGGAAAGAGCAGCATCTTTCCCCACAACGCCGTCTCCCCGAACGAGTGGATTTCGCGCACCGCAACCAGCGCAGAAACCGTAGACGCCAGCCCGTACAGCGCGAGGGGTACATAGAGGATGTGAAACGACGGCTCAAGGAGACGCCGCCAGAGACACCAGCCGACCATCACGGTCGTGGCAAAGGCGAAGACTTCCGACGACGCTACCCAGCCGGCGCAGAAAAGGTGACCGACGTAGAAAAAGAGAGCAAGCGCGACGGGGAGTGGTGTTTCTTCAGGAACGTCCAGCCGACGCTTGAGGAACACGGCGTGGCGTCACGCCTCTTCGAAGGCTTCGTCGACGAGCATGACCGGTATGTCGCTGACGATCGGGTAGACGCGGTGGCACTTCACGCACTGCAGCCCCTCTTCAACGACGAGCTCCTCGCCCCGCATTTTGTCGCGGAACTTGTCGCGAACAGTCACCCGCTTCGCTTCCGAAAGTGGCACGGGCCGCACCTCTTCTTTGCAGATCGGGCACGCCAGAATCTCGAGAAGCTGGGGCTGGATGGCCATGACGGCGCGGAGTGTAACATCGCGGTCTCGCGGTTGCGAGGTCGCGGCGGTGCAAGTCGCGCTCGCGGTAGTACGCACTGGATCAGAGGTATTTCGCGTGCATTTTGGGTACGATTGACGCAACCTACCGGCTCAGCCATGTCATTCGCCAACATAGAGCAGACAGTTCTTTCGCCAGAAGAGCAATGGCTCTCGTACTTGCGCTCCCTGGCCAGCCGGAAGCTGGCGACGCCTGCCGTAGCCGGAGCCGCGGAAGATCTCTGGCGTGGATTGCGAGCTTCGGTACCTGCCATCACGCGGCCAAACGCCAGCCCTACAGACGAGGGCGGCCTTTCGATGTCCTGGAATCTCGGGAGACACTACCTTGAAATCGAGATTCGGCCCTCCGCCAAATATGACTGGTTTTATCGAGATCGCGATCTTGGACAGAGCGATCGCCAGCGCGCGCAAACAGTCGAATCGGCTCCGTCTGATGTGCTGAAGATCCATCTTATTGCGATGTTCGAAGAGTCCGACTAAGGCGAGATGTCTGGTACTCGTCCCGAACTGAGCGCTGGTTTGGTTCTGAGGCTCGCCCGCCGGCGTGCCGATGAACTATTCATCGAGAACATGCGCTCTCCGCAGGCGCAAGACTTCACACTGGGCAGTAGGGAGCTAAAAGAGGCCGCCCTGAAACGATGTGGACAGCTGTCCGTGTACGATCGAGAGATTACGTCAGCTGCCCAGGCGCGAGCTTTGATGACGAAACCGGGTGGGTATCCGTGGGGCTTTCATCTTTCTGTCGAAGCGATTCGGGGCATTGCCTTTGATCTCCATGTTTTTCGTGATCCGAATCCAGACGGCGATATGCGCGAAGGCGCAGAAGGTCACTGCGTCATCGAAAACGTATGGTCGCCAGACGAAGACAGGATGCAGGACATCCGCGCCGAACTAATGCGAATTGCCCAACCGATCGACGAGGCAATCAGCTGACACGTGTCTGCAAACTCGCGCTTCAAACTGGATGACTGCCTGCGGGACTACCGAACGCACCATGAAAGTTCTCCACCTCGCTTCCGGAAATCGATGGACAGGCGCAGCAGCTCCGGCATTTGCCGAGGCGGAGGCGCTGCGACAGGCGGGGGTCGACGCGCATTACGCGTACGTTGGTGGCTACAAGCTCCAGCAAAAGATCGGGCATCACGACTTTGCCCATCCGCTCATCAGCAAGGCGCAGAATCCCTGGTCGTTCCTGCGCACCACCGACGCCATTTCGCGGCTGATCGAACACCATCGCTTTGACGTAGTTCACGCGCATCTCACCTACGATCACTGGCTGACGCTTTTTGCCGCGCGGGGAAGTGGGCCGGTCATCGTCCGGACATTTCATGCGGCTCGCGTTCTTCGCAGCGATCCGTTCACGCGATGGCTCATCGCCCGCACGGATGGGATTTTCGTCAACAACGACTCGTTCGCGGCGATGGAGCCGGTGCGGCGCCGGAGCCCCATCTTCACGCCGCCTCCCCTCGACGAGCGGCAGTTCACACCCGACGGACCCGACGTCCGTTCGCACTACGGCCTCGGCCCTGAGACCTTGCTCCTCATGGCGATCGGCAAGCTGTCGAAGGACCGCGGTTTCGAGGACGTCCTGCGCACGTACGCGTTCGTGCACCGCGAGATCGCGAACGCGCGGCTGATGATCATCGGTCACGGCGAGCACCGCCCCGCGCTGGAAGCATTGGCGCGTGAGCTGGCCATCGATGTGATCTGGGCCGGCTATCACGAGGACGATCTTGCCGAGCATTACCGGGCCGCAGACATCCTCCTCTTTACCGCTCGCGGATCGGACGAAGGTCATCGCGCGGTGCTCGAAGCCATGGCGTGTGGCGTCGTGCCGGTCACTTTTCCGATCGCTGGAATCCCCGCGTTGCTCGGCGACCTCAGTGCCGCGCTGATCGCCAGCGCCAGCACTCCAGAGGCTGCGGCGGAGAAGGTCGCCGGCATTGCGAACGGAGACATCGCGGACCTTCGCCAGCGTGCCTACGAGCAGTCGCAGGAATTCAGCTACGCGCGCGCTGCCGAGCGGCTCATTGAGGCGTATGAACGTCTCACAGCGTTCTCGAGACTGCGCGTATCGGGCTCGCGTCTCCCCCTTTGATGCGAAGCGGCAGCGCGATCAGTTCTGAGCGTCATCGTGCGGCCGCGATGATCTTCATCTCCACCGCGATCGGCGTCGGCAGCGAGTCGACGCCGACGGTGGTTCGTGTGGGCTGGATCGACCCGAGCAGCTCCGCGCAAACGCGGTTGAAGGAATCGAAGTCGCGCTTCATGTCTGTCAGATAGACAGTCACATCGAGGATCTTCTCCAGCGAGCTGCCAGCGGCTTCGAGAATCACACGAACGTTGTCGACGGTGGCGCGCGTCTGCGCTTCGATCCCTGTCGGAATCTCATTCGTCACCGGCCGCCGTGGCCCGATGCCGGAAAGAAAAAGAAGATCGCCGACACGGCGGGCGTGCGGATACGCACCAACAGGCGCGGCTGCACGCGATGTCATTACCGTGCTGCTCTTCACTTGAGCAACGCGGAATTCGGGCTCGGTCGCTGTCTCGCTCGCGTTTGGGATGACTCCCGGGTCCGACGTCATCTCGCTCTCGCGATGAACATCCGGACCGCCCTCGGTCACGTTGTGCGTCTCGAGCCCTGTGCCCTGCTCGACCGGTCCTTCATCGAACTCCTTCTCGAAATCGAGCTCTTTGTTCGGGTTCGGCGTCAGCTCGACGATGGCGTTGCCGGTGCCCCACACCGGCTGGTAATCCCACACCTTGCCGTCGTATTTGTTGTTCTCGCCGGCGAGCGCAGCCAGCCACCAAATGGCCTTGAACCCCATGTCCGCGTTGGCCTCGCGGCCGAACTCGCGCGCCACCTGCGCCACATCCTCGAGCCGCCCTTCGCCGAGCATCTCCAGGATCTTGCGATTCCACTCATCGTCCTTCGACGACGAGATCCGGTCGTGCGCCATATCGATCTCGCCGACTTCGAAGCGGTTGGAGAGATTCGAGACGATGACAACGATGGTCTTCTTGCCGTACCGCTCGATCGCGGTTCGCGCGGCGCGGCCCAGCGCGCGGGTTTCGTCGCGCTCCGCGTAGATGTTGCACGAGACGACGGAAGCCGGAATGGCGTTGTTCGGCGTGAGCAGTTTGAGAGCGACGACCGTGCCGGTATCGATCGGAAAGCCGTGATAGGCCACGGTCGCTGTCTGCATGCCGAGGTCCTTGCAGATGCCGGCGTAGAGCGCGCCGAATTCCGGATCGACGCGGAACGAATACGGGATCTCGCCGAGGTCGTACCAGTTCTGATCGACGAGCGTCCATGTCGGATTGGGATCGGTTTGAAAGAGGTGACCGATGACCGAGAACCATTGCGTCGAATAGAGCAGGATCAACTCGGCGCCGGAGCGTTCGATCTCGCGGCCGACCGCTTCGTAGCTCGCCTTCAGCGAAGCCCACCCTGCGTTGCGGTCCGCGCCGAGGAGGATGTGCGGCTGCCCGGGCACGAGGTACGCCTTCTGGAGTAGACCGCTCACGATTCAGTGGACGTAGGAATCGGATTCGACGTCGACGTTCCGCGACTGCACGATCGATGTGGCCAGAAGAGCGCGGCGTCCGATCTCCTCCCACTGCTCGGAGCGGACGAGATCCGGCACGGCTAACGACGCGCCGAGGTTCACGGCCATGCAGCCGGCGTCGAGATAGTTCTCGATCGTGTCGAGCGGAACGGGACCGCCAGCAAGCATCGGCACGTCGCGGATCGGGCCGCGGAGCGTGCGGATGTAGTCGGGACCGCCGAGGTAGAGCGCGGGAAAGACTTTGACGATGTCGCAACCGGCTTCCCACGCGCGAATGATCTCGGTAGCTGTGCCCGCGCCGGCGATCGAAAGCAGATCGTGCTCGTTTGCGTACTCGATCACGGTGACGTCGGTGTGTGGCGAGACGATGAGCTGCGCTCCGGCGCGGCGCGCCTGCGCGGCATCATTCGAGTTGCGCACCGTTCCTGCCGCGATCACGACGTCGAGCGGGGCGTACGTTTGCGCAAAGCGCGAGATGAGCTCAAACGCCTGCGGCGTGGTCAGGGTCACTTCGATGATCCGAATGCCGTTGCGCGCGTACGCTTCCGCGACCGACTCCGCCGCTTCAACGCTCTCCTCGCGAACGACTCCGATGATCTGCTCCAGCGCGACTTTTTCGAATAGCTCTTTGCGGGACATGGGAAAAAGATATCAGGTTCGAGGGGAGTCGGCTGTCGGGGGTCGGGTGTCGGAGTTGGTTCAGCCAGAGTAGCCATCCAGATCCCTCCGACCCCCGACACCCGTCTCCCGACCCCCGCCAATCACGGTAAGCTTCACCCGCCCCGGGAGGCTTCGAATATGGTCCTGATCAACAAAGCGATCAATGAGGTGACCGTCAAGCTCGTTTACTACGGGCCCGGTCTGTGCGGAAAGACGACCAATCTGGAGAAGATCTACGGCAATCCGAAGCTCGACAACAAGGGGAAGATGATCTCCATGTCGACAGAGACCGACCGGACGCTCTTCTTCGACTTCATGCCGATGGAGCTGGGCACGATCGCGGGGCAGAAGGTGCGCGTCCAGCTCTACACGGTTCCCGGCCAGGTCTTCTATGACGCCACGCGCAAGCTCGTTCTGCGCGGCGCAGACGGCGTGGTCTTCGTGGCCGATTCGCAGTCGTCGATGCGCGACTCCAATACCGACAGCTTCGAGAATCTGAAAGCCAACCTTCGGATCAATCGCATCGATCCTGACAAGATCGCTCTCGTTCTCCAGTACAACAAGCGCGATCTCCCGAATGTCGATTCGGTCGAAGCGATGAACGCGTACCTCAACCCGAACGGCGCACCGGCTGTCGAAGCGTCTGCGATCAACGGCACGGGCGTGACGGCCACGCTACGTGCGGCAGTGACGCGGATTCTCGATAACCTGAAGAGGAACGTCGACACGACGTTGCACGAGGAGCCGGAGCTGGCCGCGCCGGACATGTCGGCGAAGTCGGGCGTGACTTCGAGCTCCGCCGGCACTCCCAAGCTGTCGATGAAAACGACCTCATCTTCGGAGCCTCCGACTCCACCGTCTGCTCCCTTCGATGCCGAGGCGACGATGGCGGTTTCTCCATTTGAGGTTCACGAATACGAGCCGGAGTCGTACGACGGTGTGGCCGTCGCGGAGGAAGAGGACCCGTTCGGTGCGATGGCCACGGTCGAGCCGGAGCCTGATCAGGCAGGCGATCCGTTCGGCGAAAGCGCCACGGCGATTCACGATGCCGGAGCAGAACGAGCCGAGCTCCAATCCCTCCTGGCCTCGGCGAGCGCAGTCGTGCAAGCACTCGAAGCGGCGCTCGATCGTGCGAAAGCGCACGAGTCGGAGCTGCGCGCAAGAGTGAAGTAGCGCTACTTCGCCTCGCTGTACGGCACGCAGTACGGATCGTCGACGTCGCAGGTCGCGAACTCGAACTGCACGGTGGTGTGGCCGATGCCGTACTCGCGCTCCAGCAGTTCGTTCACCTGAGCCAGCAGATTGCCGGTCGAGCGCAGCGGGATGTCGCCAACCATCAGGTGACATGACAGCGCCGGCCGCGACGGCGCCAGCGCCCAGATGTGAAGGTGATGTACGCCATCGACTCCCTCCAGCGACGCG
>DATLVW010000668.1:0-6768 GCA_035577085.1 Thermoanaerobaculia bacterium | reverse complement strand
GAGGCCTGGAGTGATGCCGAGGCGGGTGCGGGTGTCGAGGGGGACGGAGGCGTGCGTCATCGTCTCCGGATGCGAGATCAGCGTCTCGACGCCGCCAAGGGATTCGGCGAGCGAGCAGAGACGAACGCGGTCGAGGAACTTCTTGGCATTCGCGAGCGAACCGACGTCGAACGAAATCATCGAGCCGAAGCCGCGCATCTGCCGCTTCGCCAACTCGTGCTGCGGATGATCGGGAAGTCCCGGGTAGTAGACCTTCAGCGCCTTCGGATGCTGCGAAATGTACTCCGCCATCGCCATCCCATTTTCTTCGTGCTGCCTCATTCGGACCGCCAGCGTCTTCACGCCGCGCAGGACAAGCCATGAATCGAACGGCGAGAGAATCGCGCCGACCGCGTTCTGCAGGAATCCGATCTGCTCCGCGATCGCGTCGTCGTTGGAGATGACCACACCGCCCACCGAGTCCGAGTGGCCGTTAAGGAACTTCGTCGTCGAATGCACGACGAGGTCGGCGCCGAGCTCGATCGGGCGCTGAAGGTACGGCGAACAGAATGTGTTGTCGACGACCACGAGCGCGCCGCCGGCATGTGCAACCTCGGCGCACGCCGCGATGTCCGTCACCGTCATCATCGGATTCGTCGGCGTTTCGAGAAAGACGATCTTCGTTTCCGGCTGGAGCGCCGCGCGGACATTATCGGCATTCGAAGTGTCGACGTATGTGAAGCGGACGCCGAATTTCTCACAGACTTTGCTGAACAGGCGGTACGAGCCGCCGTACATGTTCTCGCCGGCGATGACGTGATAGCCCGACTTCAGCAGCCGGAAAACGGTGTCGGTCGCCGACATGCCCGAGGCGAAGCAGTGGGCGTGTTTGCCACGCTCGAGCGCGGCGAGATTGGCCTCCAGCACCGAGCGCGTCGGGTTCTTCGTGCGCGCGTACTCGAAACCTTTGTTCTTTCCGAGCTCCGGCTGTACGTAGGTCGAGGTCTGGAAGATCGGATAGGTGACCGAGCCGGTGACCGGCTCCGGCTCCTGCCCGGCGTGAATGCAATCAGTGGAGAAGGCCATGGGGATCCTTTCGGGGGTCGCTTGTCGGGAATCGGGGGTCGGAGTCGGTCGAATGTCGTTTGTCGCGAAGTGGGTGCCTAGTGTCGGATTTTGAATCTACTCCGACTTCCGATCACCCGCCTTCCTTTCGCGAGGGTCGTTGATCGGGAGTCGCGAGTCGGAGCCGGCCGAATGTCGTCTCACGTTTCCGGTCCTTGGTCGGGTTTTGAATCTACTCCGACTCCCGACCCCCGACCCCCGACTCCCGATCGACCTTTGCCCACTTCGTATAGATGCCTTTCGACATGTAGCGCTCCGAGGCATCGGGAATGAGCGTGACAATGCGCTTGCCGGGGCCGAGCTTTTCGGCAACCTGCAGCGCGGCCGCGACGTTCGCTCCCGCTGACGATGCGCCCAGCACGCCCTCCTCGGCAGCGAGGCGGCGCACCATGACGAACGCTGGATCGTCGTAGATCTGGATCACGTCATCGGCCAGAGACATATCGAGAACCGGAGGGATGAATGAGGAGGCTCCGATGCCTTCGACTTCATGCGGCCCCGCTTCGCCCCCTTTGAGAATCGATCCCTGCGGCTCAACGACGACGCACCAGCAGTTCGGGTTGCGTTCCTTGAGATATCGCGCCACGCCGCTGAACGTGCCGCCTGTGCCGGCTCCGGCCAGCCAGCCATCGACGCGGCCTTCCATCTGCTCCCAGATCTCAGGACCGGTCGTGGCGTAATGCGCGTCGCTGTTGTAATGATTCGTGAACTGCTGCGGCACGTACGAATCGGGGATGGACCGCGACAATTCTTCAGCCTTCGCGATCGCACCTTTCATCCCGTCGTCTTTCGGCGTCAGTACGACTTCGCCGCCCAGCGCCTTCATCACCTCCCGCTTTTCGAGCGAAAAGTTTTCAGGGACGCAGAGGATGACGCGATAGCCCATGCGGGTGCCGGCCAGCGCGAGCGCGATGCCGGTGTTGCCGGCCGTCGGCTCGATGATCGTGCCGCCCTTGGCGAGCTTCCCATCTCGCGCGGCGCGCTCGATCATCCCGACACCGATGCGGTCCTTGACGGAAAAGCCGGGACTGAGGAACTCGAGCTTCACGAAGAGGTCCCCCATACCGGCGCCGGGGATGTTCGTGAGCTGGAGCATCGGCGTGTTGCCGACGAGATCGAGGATGTTGCGGACGGGTTTCAGAAGAGGCCGGCTCAAGCGCGCGGGATTGTATGCGAGGTTGCTGAGTCACGGGGCTGCTGGTTGCGACCCAAAACCAAAACGGCGGACCCGAAGGTCCGCCGTGAAAGTAATCGATCTGAAAAAACTTACGCCCAGCTCGACGAGCGGGCGCCTGTGCGGCGCTGGTTGTAGCAGTCGCGGCAGTACACGGGCTTGCCGCTGACCGGCGTGAACGGCACTTCCGTTCCCACTCCGCAGCTATCGCATGTCACACTCACCATCTGGCGGTCACGGCCACCGCCGCCGCCGTTTCCGTCGCGCGCCGTCTTCCGTTTGTCGCGGCAGTTCTTGCAGCGCTTCGGCTCGTTCGTGAAACCGCGCTCTGAATAGAACGCCTGTTCATTCTTGCTGAACACGAACTCCTGTCCACAGTCGGCGCAGTTGAGAGACTTATCGTTGAATGTATCCATGAACCTTGATCTCCTAAAATTGTTCCTTTGAATCTACGATCAGATGGTGGTGCCGCAGCGCAGAATGTGTGCGGGGTGCCGCGACCTTCTCCCCGCTTTTGTGTTGCACAAGCGAATCGGTTAGGTCGACCAGCCTCCCTTCGGTAGCGAATACAGCGGTACCCCGGGAACGCTTTGCCGCAGTCCTGAGGTTTGGTTCTTTCGCTGAGTTCGTTGGCTCGCGTTTTAGCATAGATACTCAACGCAGGCAACGAATTACGAGTTGCTCAAAATAAGTTCGTCAACGTATTGACCATCAATTTGACCATCAATCATGGAACATCAGATCCGCATCGGGCCCGCTGGATGGAGCTACTCCGATTGGGAAGGAATCGTCTATCCACCGCACGGATCGAAGTTCGATCACCTCGCCTACCTGGCCTCGTTCTTCGACACGATCGAGATCAATTCGCCCTTCTACCGAATCCCGCCACCCTCGCACGCGAAGTCGTGGGTGCGTCGCGTGGCCGCCAATCCGGCGTTCAAGTTCACGACGAAGATCTTTCGCGGCTTCACGCACGACGCCGCGGGTTTCACCGAAAACGACGTCAAAGCCTTTCGCGATTACCTCGACCCTCTCGCCGAATCCAACCGCCTCGGCGCGGTGTTGATCCAGTACCCGTGGAGCTTCCGCAACAGCGAGGAGAGCCGCGGCCGCCTGGAGCGTCTGTTCGATGGCTTCGACGGCTATCCGCTGTCACTCGAGGTGCGCCACTCCACGTTTCAGAATGACGACTTCCTGCAGTTTCTCGACGAGCGCAAGGTGTCATGGGTGAACATCGATCAGCCGCTCTTTCACGATTCGGTCAAACCGTCAGACACGCTGACGGGACCCGTTGGATATGTGCGCCTTCACGGCCGCAACTTCGAAAAATGGTTTGCGCACGGCGAGTCGTGGGAGCGCTACAACTACCTCTACTCAAACGAAGAGCTGACGCCGTGGGTCGACCGAATTCACCGGATGTCCGACGCCAAAGAGACCTATGTCATCACGAACAATCACTTCCGCGGCCAGGCGATCGTGAATGCCGTCGAGCTCGAAGCGTCGCTGGGGATGGACGCGAAGATGCCGCCGCAGTTGAAGGGAACGTATCCGGAGAGGGCGAGAATCGGTGCCATCCCCGAATGACTTAACTCATTAAGTTAGGTGTCATCCTGAGACAGCCGGAGCCGCCCGCGCGAATCGATCCGCTTGCGCCGAATGGTGCTGGCGGCGGAGGACGACGAAGGATCTCTAAATGCGATGCACAAGCCACATGCCTCGTAAATTGAGATCCTTCGCCGTCCTACGCCGCCAGCACCATGCAGCGCGAAGAGTTCGAGTGCGCGTGGCGGCTCCGGCTGTCTCAGGATGACACGATTCTGTTCAGGTAGCGGGCGTTGTCCTTTGGCGCCACACGGGAAACGCGACTACCTTACTTCGCTACGAACACCGGCATCGGCGTCAGCGCGTGCTCGAGGTTCACATGACCAGCGAGGGTTTCCGCCGGCTCTCCGTTGATGAGGATGCGAACGCGCTTCGCCGCAGGAAAATCGGTGGTGACCGTCTGCACGACGGAGTAGACGGCCATGAGCTCTTCGTGGCTGCCGGTTGCCCATCCCTGCGTCAGCGTGGGGCCGCCGAGGTCGATGAAGGCGGTGCCGTCGGGGAGGAGGAAGGCGGCGCGAACCATGGTGTCGCGTGGGAAAATGTGCGGCACACCGGCCTTGGCTGACCCTTTGAGAAGCTCGCGGGCTACGACCGGCAACGCTGCCGCCGGATTCTCCGCAAGAGGAACGTTGCGCACTTCGCGCACGAGAAGCATGTCGGGGCCTTCGAAAAACAAGGTCACGGGACGAACTTCAACCTTGTTTTCGACGTTGAGGTTCTGCGTTAACTCCCGCTTCTTGCATCCGCTGACGACGGCGAGAATCGCAATCAGGATCGCTATCGACCGGCGCACTACGTTCCCGTCCTCGTCGCCGGCTTCGGGCCTGTTGTCGTTGGCGGCACGGTGGCGGTCGGCGCCATCGAGCCAGGTGCCGGAGCCGTTGTGGTCGGTGCGGCAGGTGCCGGCGGCGGCTGCGCGACGCCGATCCGCGTTTCGTAGTCGACTTTGTACCGCGCCACGGCGGTTGTCAGAGCCTCGACAACCGTTTTCTGGAATGCGTCCGACTTGATCTTCGCCTCTTCATCGGGATTCGTGATGAACGCAACCTCGACCAGCGCGGCCGGCATCGTCGCTCCGACGAGCACCTTGAACGGTGCTTGCTTCACGCCGCGGCTCTGGATGCCGGTGATCCGGTTCATCTCTTCCTGCACTGCCTGGGCGAGGCGGCTCGATTCGTTGAGGTACTCCTGCTGCGCGAGATCCCAGAGGATGAGTTTCAAATCGCTCGACGAGGCGGGCGCTGCCGCGTTCTTCGCCGCATTGTTTTCAACCTCGGCTGCCTTCTCTGCGAGCTTGTCCGAGGCATCGAGCGAGAGGAAATAGGTCTCGGCTCCGTGCGCGCCTTTGACGATGGCGGCGTTCATGTGCACCGAGAGGAAGAGATCGGCGTGGTACTGGTTGGCGATGGCCGTGCGCTGGTCGAGCGGCACGACCGTATCGTCATTGCGCGTCAGAACCACGCGTGTTTTCAACCTGGCTTCGAGCGAAGCCGCCAGCAGCCTGCAAACGGCGAGGGTGGCATCCTTCTCCATCAGACCGCCGGGCCCGATCGCGCCAACCTCTTTCCCGCCGTGGCCGGGATCGATGACGATCGTATGGATCCCGGGCGACTCGACCGGCCGCGACGACATGACCGGCTGCGGCGTGCCTGGGGCGGCTGCCGCCCCCTTGCGAAGATCGAGGACGATGCGGAACGGGTTCTCGAGCCGGTAGGCATCGCCGACGACGTCGGGGGCGGTGAGCTGGATGCGAAGGTCGTTGCCGATGAACGATGTCTTCGCGACGTACGGATCTTCGTGCGCCTGCTCGACGTACGGCGCCTTGATGGCAGTCTTGAATCGCACCGTGTACGCGCCCGGCTCTTTGACGATGGCGTACTCCGCCGGCGCGGTGAGCGTCAGGACGAGCTTCGAGATTCCCTGCACATTGGCAACGGAGACCTGAATCCCAACGGCCGTCGTCTGCGCGGGATGAATCTGCAGCAGACGCGCGGCAGGATCCCACGTTGCATCGAGCCCCGAGGAGCGAAGCAGGAAGCCCTGGAAGAACTGCCAGGGGACGAATGGACGATTGTCGATCGTGACCGGCGGAACAGGCATCTCGATCAGATCGTCTTTGACGACGGCGAAGCGGCTGTCGGTCCCGAACGCTGCCACCGAGTTGTTGAGCGATGCCTTGAAGCCATTTCCTTCATGAGTAAGAGTCCCGCCAAGCGCGGCGATGACCTCATCGGCGGCAAAGTAGGTCTGGCCGTTCTGCTGGGCAATGGTGACTTTGTGATCGCCATTCGCTGCGCGCACAGTGGCCTGATTGGCCGGATTCGGTGGCGCCGCGGCAGGAGGAGCTTGCGCGAGAAGGAAAAGCGCGGAAGCGAGAGCGATTGAGGTCAGAGAGAGGGCACGGGTCATACGGGGTGACGGATTATCGCACGGAGGATTCGCCGCGCCCTGGCGCTCGGAGCTTCCCCCTCGGCGCGCACATTCGTTTCTTCATGCTCTTCGCCGAGCAGGACTTCGCGCGTGCGCAGGTAGCCGATCCGCGCCAGAACGTCGAGGACGTGCCATCGGCGCTCGGTGAATCGGAAGGGAAGGCGGTGGCGCGGGCGGATGACGACGACGCGCGGATCGGTAACCACGTGGTCGTAGTCGCCTTTGGCTTTGAAGAGGCCACCTTCCGATTCGCCTTTCTGGGTCACGACGACGACAGCATCGCATCCCAGCTCCAACGCTTTCTCGTACGGCGCGTTGTCGGAAAGGCCGCCATCGCCGTAGGCCTCGCCGGCGATGCGCGGCCGATGCGTGTAAAACGGCGGAAAATAGTTCGTGGCCAGAAGGAGCTGGAGCGGATCGTCGACATCGCGTGCATCGAAGATGACGTTGGCGCC
>DATLVW010000667.1:0-2341 GCA_035577085.1 Thermoanaerobaculia bacterium | reverse complement strand
TTCAGGCGTGGAGCTTTCGTTCGAATCCGTCTCCGCTTCGGGCGTAGCGCCGGGAACGCTCGACGAGGGAATCGTCGTCGATCGCGTACACGGCCACGTCACGATTACTGGGGTCGACGGCAAGGTTGGAACCGGCGGCGCGATCCTTCACGCACGTGCCAACGGTATTCGCATCGCGCAGACCGCAAACGTGCGAATTACCGGCATCACGATCACCGACAGCGGCGTGAATGTTCCGGCCCGCGGGGTTCGCTGCGCGGGAACGTTCGATGTCAATTCGACGGCAATCTGCCGCGCGGCGCTCTACCTGCGGCACGTGACGGATTCGGCATTCGAGAACATCGTCGTTGACGGCGGCGGCGCCATGGGCATAAACGCCAACAATCTGCGCGATGTGTCGTTCTCGGGCTTGGACGTCCACCGCGCCGGCGACGAAACCTTCGAGAGTGGCGTGTTGCTTCAGGAGTTGAGCGGAGCGATCACGTTCACCGGCTCATCGTTTTCCGACAACGCAGGCAGCGAGGTGCTCGTCGAGCAACGCTTCAATAGCGGCCGGCTCGTGCTCGACCGCTGCACGCTTTCTGCGCCGCAGCGTCCCGAGGTTGCGAAGCAGCTTCTGTCGGTGCAGGTGTCCGGAGGCGCGAAGCTCGACGTCGCCGTGCGCAACTCCGACCTGCGCGACAGCATCGGCTCCGCGATCGAGGCGGCATCGTCGGAGAGCAGTTCGCTGGCTCTCTCCGTCGCCGATTCGACGCTCCAGCACTTCGGTCACGGCATCATCGCCGGCTCGGCCACGCAGTCGTCGCATCTGGCGATTGCGATTCATGGCAGCCAGTTCGCCGCGCCGGCTGTCCGCGAGCGCGCCTGGATCGAGATCGATAGCAAAGAGAAGGCATCCGTCTGCGCCGGCGTGACCTCGAATCGGTTCACGTCGCCGGAAGGGACGGCGGTTCGCCTCGGTGCCGCGCCCGGATCGCAGCTTGCAATCGCCGGCGCCGTGTCTTCCGACAACAAGGCTATCGCGGCAGCAATGACAGCCGCGAACGGCGGCGCCCCGATCATCATCGCAGGGGTTACCTCTGCGAATTTAACCTGCCCTTAGTAACGCCGCGACAACACGGAAACGGAAACGTGTTAGGATTCCTCCCGTTCAGCTTGCCGCGACGCAAGTAACAGAAAACAATAGATTTCTTAACATTAGGCAGGAAGTCAGCTATGAAGGTGCCAGCCGTCCACCGCCGTCAGTTCCTCAAACTCGCATCCGTCGCAGCAGTCGGAGTTGCCTTCAGCGAGAGACGCTTGTTTGCCGCCACCAGCTCCGGCATCGTGCCGCTGCTCGGCGTCGGTTATGCCGCGTCGCTGCCGCAGGATGGCTTTACCGTTTCGATGGCTGACGCGTCGACGATCCTCAGCCCCGATCCCGGCTTCATCAGCCGCGGCGCGCGCGTCACGGTCGTCGGTGCTTCACGTGCCAAACAGTACGCGAACACCGCCGGCGGAATCGGCGTCGACGCTTACTTCCCGATCACCGGCCGCGAAGCGGCAAAGTTTCCGCGGTTTGCATTCTGGTCCGCCGCGAACGATGCGCTGACCGGTCAAGTGTCGTTTCGGATGCCCGCGCTGGCAACCACCGGCCTTGCGTTCGTCGTGCGCCGCTTGCGTCCCGCCGCTGGAGATAGCAAGTCGAGCACGGTGCCGGCGCTCGAGACGGAGACGTCGCCGTTGACGCTGTCGCTTGGCAGCGCGGATGGCCCGAAGCTGGCTCGTGGCGTCTACGCGCTGGCGTTCCGTGAAGAGAACGGCGACAGCGCTCCGAGCTGGAATCGCACGTTGCTGATGAATCAGAAGGGCCAATACTCGCTCTCCGGTGTCACTGGCGTGACGTACGTTCTGCTGCAGGTCGGTTACGACGAAGAGCCGGCGGCGTCAGGCAACCACGGGTCGAAACACTAAAGGCGGGAGTCGCAGGTCGGGGGTCGGGTCTCGGAGCTTTGAAGCGCTCCGACGGCGCTCGCTGTCCTTGTGATTCTTGCTCCCTCTCCACCATACACGCGAAGACGCGAAAGACGGCTCCTCAAACGCTTCGCGTCTTCGCGCCTTCGCGTGAGCGGCATCGAATTAGTTGAATCTCACGCTCCGGCCGACCCTGCCTTGCAGCGTAATCGACCCCGGCTACAATGCGCGCCCTATGGCCGAACCCGGGAAATCGCTTTTCGACAAGTTGAAACGTGGGCTCTTCATGACCCACACCGAGATCATCGAGAAGGTGAAGGAGTCGCTGACTCCCGACCTTCCGATCGATCAATCCGCCATCGACCGTCTCGAAGAAGGTCTCCTCGGC
>DATLVW010000666.1:0-11457 GCA_035577085.1 Thermoanaerobaculia bacterium | reverse complement strand
CGTCTCGAATCGCGGGCCGGGCGGCACATCGATGTTCATCCCTTCGGAGACCGCGTACAGCGTTCCGCCCATCTTCACAAAGGTACGTATCGTCCACGTGCCCGGGCCGACGTCACTGACCGGGACCATGGCACTGGTCGTGTTGACCGTGAACCGCTTTCCCTCCGTTGAGGATCCGGCCAGCATCACCGTCGTGATGCGCCCTGCGCTGAGGCTGTCACGAACGGAGTCGCTGAAATCGAGATGCAGCACCAACAACCCGCTCTTCGGCGAGTCGGCCAGAACCAGTGTTGGACAAAGAAGAAGGACGATCAGAAGGGAGGCGAAAGCGTAGGTGCGGTGCATCTTGGTCTCCTTTGCGTAGTGCCGGTGGCGGTCTCTCTACCTAATGAGACGCAAAGGAAAACGTTTGGTTACTCCGCCGAGCCGCGGGGTCAATCAACGATGAACAGGCGCGCACCGGTTTCCGTCGACGACCGATGCGGAGCGACGTCGTCCGAGACCTGGTAGGACATGCCTTGCGAGAGCGTGTGGCTGGGTCCGTTCTGGATCTCCGTCACGAGAACGCCTTCGAGGACAAGGAGGATGTGACCGCGAGAGCACCAGTGATCGGCGAGATAGCCGGGTGAGTGCGTGACCATGCGAACACGCACATTGCCGGCCTGAACCGTTCGCCGGCGGGCGACGCCGGTCTCTCCGGGATGGATGGTCTCCGGCACCGCGGTCCAGTCGGTAAGCGCGAATGGGACGCCCTCGATCCTCATTCCGTCATACTAACGTCTCCGAAAAGCGCATGATGACGTCCGCACATCAAGGTGTTCACGCTCACGGCGTGCGCAAGTCCTTTCACGCTGCCGGCCGCCTGCACGAAGTACTCAAGGGAATCGACCTCGACCTGCTCCCCGGTGAAGTCGTTGGACTGATCGGACCGAACGGCGCCGGCAAGACCACTCTCATGTCCTGCCTCCTCGGCTTTCTTCGTCCGGAGGAAGGCGGGATTACATTCGACGGTCTGCCCAACAATGACCTGACGATTCGCCGGCGCACGGGCTTCGTCCCGGAACGGATGAACCTCGGGCGCCGGAGCACCGGCTGGCAGTTCCTCCGCTACATGGCCCGCGTCTCCGGCGTCCCGCGCGCCGAGATCGACAAGCGCGCCGCCGGCATGCTGGAACGCCTCGGCCTCACGAGCGCCAAGCACGCCAACCTGCGCGAGTACTCGCGCGGAATGCTGCAGCGCATCGCCATCGCGCAGGCGCTCCTGCACAAACCCGATTTCATTTTCCTCGACGAACCAGCGTCCGCACTCGATCCGAACGGCGTCCTTCTCGTCCGCGATCTCATCAACGAGGAGAAGCAGCGCGGAGCGATGGTCTTGCTCAACTCTCACCAGCTCGCGGAAGTGGAGAAGGTGTGCGACCGCGTGCTGTTCCTTCACGGCGGCCTCGTGGCGCGGGCGGAAACGCTTCGCAACGCCGATCGCTGCGTGATGGCCATCCGGCTGCTGACCGGATCGTTTGACGCGTCAGCGGTGGAACGGATCGCCGGCACCGCTCCGATCGGCGACATCGTGATCGTCTCCTCCGAGACGGAGCGCGGCGTTGCACTGATCGTTCGCCAACTGATCACCAGCGGCGCGGACATCGCGGAGATCAGGCCGCAGACCGCGGACCTCGAGAGCATTTTCCGAGGTGCGTCATGAACGCGGCCGTGATCATGGAAACGATGCGGCGGCATTTCACCAGCATCGGCTTCATCACCTATTTGATTTTGATTGCCATGACCGGCCTGTTCGTGGCGACCTTCAACACCCCCGCATCCATATGGCCGGCGCTCGTGACGATCCTGTCTGTCATCACGGGAGCCGCGATCATCGGACCGGAATTCTCGACCGCACTGCTCCAACTCATCGTGTCGCGGCCGATCCGAAGATCGGTCTATCTACTCTCGCGCGTAACCGGAGTGCTGGCCTGCGTCGCCGTCGCCGCCACTGTCGGAGTCACGTCCGAAATCGTGGCGCGCCTTCTGCTCGGATCAGCCGCGGTGCCGTGGCTGCCTCTTGCCTCGGCATACGCAAACTCTCTCCTGGTCTCGCTTCTGGCCATCTCTCTCCTGACCATGCTCGGCAGCCTCACCAGCTCTTACTTCAACGTAGCCATCTACGCCAGCGTCCAGGTGGCACTCTCCGCAGTAGAAACGCTGTTAGGCCTGCTCCGCACAAGACCCAACGGACTGAGCGAGTTTCTCCACCGCCACCAACAACTGGAAAACGGCCTCATCGCCCTCGACGATCTCCTTTTCCCCGCCCCCCCACCCCACCCCGATACTGGATGGGTTCTCCGCGTCGCCGCAACCGCCGCCGGGGCACTGGTGCTGGCGTGCATCGCGTTCGAGCGCCGCGAAGTACCGTACGGCGGGGAGTAGATAGGCGCGTTGGGGCCGGGCCTTTGATCGCTGCGAACTTGAAATAGCGGCCACTTCGCCCTCAGCGGATAATCGTGCCGTGCCCGAACTGCCGGACGTCACTGTCTACGTCGAGTCGATCGCGACCCGCATCGCCGGTCAGCCTCTTCTCAAGCTCCGCCTCGGCAACCCCTTCGTTCTTCGCACCGTCGATCCGCCACCGTCCGAGTTGGCAGGCAAGCGCGTCGCGAGCGTCCGCAGAATGGGCAAACGGATCGTGATCGGTCTCGACGGCGATCTCTTCATCGTCATCCATCTGATGATTGCCGGCCGTTTCAAATGGCTGCCGGCCGGCGCGAAGGTTCCTGGCAAACTTGGACTTGCTGCGTTCGACTTTCCAAACGGGACGCTGCTGCTCACCGAGGCGGGATCGAAGAGGCGCGCATCGATTCACATCGTGCGCGGCGAGGAGGCCGTTCGCGCGCATGATCCCGGCGGGATCGAGCCTCTCGACATTTCGCTCGACGATTTCCGCGCCGCTCTTACTCGCGAGCGGCACACGCTCAAGCGAACCCTCACCGATCCGCACGTCTTCAGCGGCATCGGCAATGCGTACTCGGATGAGATCCTCCACCGCGCGCGGCTTTCGCCCGTGCAGATGACGACAAACCTCTCCGAAGACGAGATCGCCCGTCTCTACGAAGCCACGCGGCGCACGCTGATCGATTGGACGGAACGTCTGCGCGCCGAGGCCGCGGTGAAGTTTCCCGAGAAAGTCACCGCGTTTCGCCCCGACTTCGCCGTCCATGGCCGCTACGGCAAACCGTGTCCCGATTGCGGCTCTCCAGTGCAGCACATCGTCTACTCCGAAAACGAGACGAACTATTGCGCGCGATGCCAAACCGGCGGAAAGCTCCTCGCCGATCGGGCGCTATCGCGGCTTCTGCACAGCGATTGGCCGAAGTCGATTGATGAGTTGTGACACCCGGTGCCGGTGAGTCAAGTTCAAAAACCGTTCACCACAGAGGCACAAAGGACACAGAGACCCCTCAGTGTTCTCTGTGTCTCTGTGGTTGCCTTTGCTCCGACGATCACGATACGCCGGCCAAGTCGATCCACGACCCCTCGATGGAGTCTCTCTAACTTTCCCGCTTCCCCGGCGTCTATCCCTTCAGACCGATGGATGCTTCTCTCGCCGTAGACTTGCCGGGGACCGTGTCGAACCTGCCGACAATGCCGCAAACGCGCACCAGCGAGGACGACCTTCGCATGGCGCGGGCTTGCGCGGACGGTAGCTCCGAGGTGTTTGCGGCGATCTACGCCAGCCACGGCGAGCGCATGAAGTCGATCGCTTTCAACCACCTCGGCAACATTTCTGACGCCGAGGATGCGGTGCAGGAGACGTTTCTCAAAGTGCATCGGGCGGCGTCGAGTTACACCGGCGAAGCCGCATTCACGACCTGGCTCTATCGCATCCTCATCAACACCTGCTACGACCTTTTGCGGAAACGCAGCCGCCGGATCCGCGAAGCACCGATCGATGACGTTGTCGCCGGCAGCCGCGCCGCGCACGCGGTGGACGACGTCAAGCGGATGGCCTTGCGGAAGCTGCTCAACGAATTGCCCGAGCAGCGCCGCACGGTCTTCGCGCTGTTCGAGATCGAGGGGCTGAGCCACGCCGAGATCGCCGCCATCCTCGACATCACAGAAGGGAACTCGAAATGGATTCTCTTCTCGACGAAGAAACAGTTGCAGGAGAAGTGGAAGAGCGAGGTTCGCGACTCGTAATGGATTAGCGAACAGAGACAAGAGATCAGGCTCCGACAACCGATAACCGATAACCGACAACGCGCGAACCGCAACTATGAAAATCAACTGCAATCAACTCAACGATCTCCTACTCGAAGGCGGCCAGCTGTCGATCGAAGCCGCTGCGCGGCATGCCGAGGAGTGCGACGCATGCATGGAAAAGCTGGCGAGCTGGAATGAGATCTCCACAACCGCCGGCGATCTGCGGACTACCTGGAACAACGACATGCTCTGGCCGCGGATCGAGCGCGCCATCCGCGAGGACAAGCGGCGCAGACGCACGAGCGTGTGGCAGATCGCCGCTGGGTTGTTTCTCCTGGCCGCCCTCGGAGCGACGGCCTGGATCGCGCAGCGGCGAATCCACGCAAACGATTTCGATAACACGATCCTCCGAGTCGCTGCCGTCGACGAGGTGGAGCGCGCCGAACAGGCTCACATCGCCGCCATCAACCACCTCGAAGCCCTCACCGCTTCGAAACTAGATCAACCATCGACGCCTCTTCTCGTCAGCTACAAAGACAAGCTGATGATGCTCGACGACGCCATCGCCGAGTGCCAGTCTGCCATCAACAAGAACCGACAGAACGCTTACCTCCGCACGCAACTGCTGACGATGTACTCGGAAAAACAGCGGACGCTGCAGGACGTCATCCGGGAGGAACACCATGCTACGAATCAGTAAGTTGTTTTTCGTCGCGCTGCTCATGCTCGCGGCACCGGCTCTCTACGCAGAGCGCTACGAACAGACCATCAACCGCACGCTGCCGTTCCATGGTGGGCGCGTATCGATCGACCACGCCTTCGGCGCCGTCAGCGTCCGTGCCGGCAGCGGGACCGACGTCCACGTTCACGCCGTCATCCGTGCCTCCGACTCCGACTTCGGCAAGGAGATCCGCGTAACCGTCACGGAATCGTCCGCGGGCGGCGTGGCGATCAAGACCGAGTATCCGGAGGAGCACTTTCACGTGTTCCACACGTCGAATTCCTATTCGGTCGACATCGATGTGACGATGCCCGCGGCGGCACCGCTGACGGTACACAACCGCTTCGGGAGCGTCGACGTCTCCGGAATTCACACCGCAAGCGAGATTGTCAATGCGCAAGGTCCCGTCGTGCTGCGCGACAGCCGAGGAGCGCAGCGGGTGGAGAGCTCATTCGGGTCGATCCTCGTCGAGCACAGCGCGGGAGATACGACAGTGCAAAACGCCAACGGCTCGGTGCGCGTCGTCGATGTCGATGGCACGCTGAACGTGACGAATCGCTTCGGCTCCGTCACGGTGAACGACACGCACAATGTCACGATCCACAACGGCAACGGCTCGGTCGAACTGCTCGGCGTCGCCGGCAACGCCACGATCGTCAATTCTTTCGACACAGTCACCGTCGGCAACGTCGCCGGCGATCTCGATCTGAACAACCAGAACGGCCGCGTCGACGTTCACGATATCAAGGGGCGGGCTGTGATCAAGAACTCGTTCGGCACGACGAAGTTCCTCAACATCGGACGCGACCTCTCCGTGACGACGAACAACGGCAGCATCGAAGGCTCGCACGCCGGCAGCGGCGCCACGCTCACGGCGAGTTTTGCGCCGATCACGGTGCGCGACATCAATGGACCCGCTCACATCAAGAACGCGAACGGAAACGTTACGGCCACCGAGATCCGCGGCAACGTCGACATCGACACGAAGTTCGGACTGGCGCGGGTGGAGCTGATCAAAGGCTCACTCGACGTCGAGAATGCCAACGGCGGCGTGACGGCGACCGATGTTTCGGGCGGCGTGCGTGTGCACACGAGCTTCGCCCCCGTGCTGCTGAAGACGATTGCCGGCCCTGTCACCGTGGAGAATGCGAACGGCTCGATCTCGGTAGCCGATCTTCGCGGAGCTTGCGCGGCCATCAATCTGAAGACGAGCTTCGCGTCTATCAGGCTGGCCATTCCGCACAACAATGGTTATCAGGTCGAGGCCCGGACGAGTTTCGGCTCGATCACGACCGACGTGCCGGTGACGATGACGTCGAAGTCGGACAATTCTCTGCGAGGAACGATCGGGAACGGCGCGTGCCGGATGCAGCTCGAGACGGCGAACGGCGGCATCAACATCGAGTGAGCCGCCGATCGAACGGATAAAAAAAGCGCCGCTGCGAACAGCGGCGCTTTTGGCATCATCGATGAATCGGGTTTAGTCGAGCTTGATCGACTTCTTGTTCTTGGCGCGGCGCGACTGATCCTTCGCCTTGTACTCGTCGAGGCAGGAGTCTTTGTCGACCATCGCGCAGCCGAGGTACTCGGAGATTTCCTGAATGACGGCGCGGATCGCTTTGCCGGTGGGGGTCTTCTCGTAGTTGGAAAGGTGTCCGCCGAAACCGCCGCGATAGACGCTGACACCCATACCACCGCCGGTGGAGCGGGCCTCGACGGTCCGCGTCACGACGATCTCGCCGCTCGTCGTGTCGACGACACGAAGGTCGACGGCGAGGTATGCCTCTTCCTGTTTTCCGCCGACGCCGATTCCGTGGAAGCTCAGGCCGCCGCCGGTCTCACGCGTCTGCGAGTCGAAGGCGCTGACGGTGGCGATGACGACGTACTGCGCGCCAGTCATCTGGCCGAGCTTCGCGCCGGTCGACTTCTTGACGCGGCCGGATTCGGCGAGATCCTGTTCGTCGAGCACGGCGCCGATCTTGTGGCGCTCGACGAGCTTGAACTTCTCGGTAGCGGCGAGCTCGTTGCTCAACATACCGGCCAGGTCGCTGCCGACGTCAGACGACCACCAGCCGGCCGACGTGTCGTTTCGGAATTCCGCGACGGCGAGTACCGGCTTGGCGGCAAAGGCCGACGAGATGAACAAGGTAAGTGAAGCAATCACGAACAAAACTTTGCGCATCGTTTTCTCCTGTGGTTTGTGTGCCGCGAACTCTACCGCAGTTTGGCGCGGTAAGCGTGATGGGGGTCACGGGGGGTCGGAAGTGTCGGAGAGACGTCGGGGGTCGGGGGTCGGAGTTGAAGCGTGATCGGGGGGTGGGGAGTGGGGTGTTGGGGGTGGAAGCTCGCGATCGGACAACGAAGGCGTTTCGAATTACGAGGAAACGTATCCAAGAAGCCGCTCCGACACCCGACACCCGAAACCCGACACCCGCGAAAAAAAGGGAGCCGGAGCACTGTGCTCCGACTCCCGAAAACCGGTACGCGAAAGAATCAGTATCTGCCGCCGTCGACGTTCTCGAGGCGAAGCGCTTCGAACACGCCGTTGCGCGTCCAGTCGCCCGAGATCTCGGCGTAATCGCCCGGACGCAGGCTTTCCAGGCGGCGGTCGCGGATGAGCGCCGTCACGAAGCTCCCGGAGGTGTCGTCGCGCAGCACCAGGGTTCCTCTGCGGTAGTCGACCGTTTCGACCACACCGCGAAGCAGGCCGGAACTGTACGTGTTGCCGTAGCCGTAGCCGTAACTGGCTCCGTCGTAGTAGTCATAGGCTTCCACATATCCGAGTGGATCGTAGTAGCCGCCAAAGTTCAGCGAAAGCCCTACGCGCAGCCGGGGGAAGAGGCCGATGCGCGCCTCAGGAATCCAGATCGGAAAGCGGCCGCCATCGACCCAGATCCGGTAACCACCGCTCTCATGGACGAAGCGGTTGATACGGCCTCCGATCGAGTAGTTCCGGCGCCCGCGGCTGTCGTACGCGGGACGGTTGTTGCGGTAGTTGTAGTTCTGCGAGCCGCCGTTGCGGTAGTTGACACTTCCGCGATCGAAGGATCCGCGGTTGTTGTTGCGATACGTCTCCGACTGCACCGCGCCGTTGTAGCGGTAGGCGTCGTTCGAACGGTTGCGGGTCTCGTTGCGATACGTGTCGCCGTAGGTACGGCCGCGGTCGTTGTTCCGGTACGTGTCGTTCTGCGTACGGCCGCGATCGTAGTTGCGGTAGGTGTCGTTCTGGGTGCGGCTCGTGTCTCCGCTGCGATGATCGTTCGACCGTGAGCTTCCGTGGTCGTGACTGTCGCTCGACCGTCCGCTGCGCTCATGGCTGTGATGCTCATCCGTCGCATCCGAGTGACGCGATTCCGCAAAAGCGGACGTTCCTACGAGCGCCGCAATCGCCACCGCGCCCGTCATGCTTGCTGCTAACCTCTTTATGCTGTTCATGTTGTCTCCTTAGGACCGATGACTGCTGCGCTCTACTATCGCAATCCGTCTGCCAGAATCGGCGCCGTGCACCGCAGATGCATAATGATGATCATGAACACCGCCGCGCTCCCTCCCCTACCGCTGGCCGAATGGAAGCCAACCTGCGACACACTGCACATGTGGACCCAGATTATCGGAAAAGTGCGGCTGAAGCTCGCGCCACTTCTGAATCACTGGTGGGAAGTGCCACTCTACGTGAGCGCGCGGGGACTGACAACCTCCGCGATCCCGTACGGCGACCTTGTTTTCGACTGCGAGTTCGACTTCGTCGATCACCAACTTCTGATCCGCGCCAGCAACGGACGCACGGCACGCGTGGCGTTACAGCCGCGCTCGGTGGCCGATTTCTACAAGGAGACGATGGTCCGGCTCCGGGAGTGCGGTATCGATGTCGACATCTCGCCCGTGCCGTGCGAGGTCGAAAACCCCATTCGTTTCGACGAAGACCAGGAGCATGCATCGTATGACCGCGACGCCGTCGAGCGCTTCTGGCACGTGCTGATGTTCTCGGACCGTGTGCTGAATCGCTTTCGGACGGGGTTCATCGGCAAGAGCAGCCCGGTGCATTTCTTCTGGGGAAGCTTCGACCTGGCGGTGACGCGATTCTCAGGCCGGCGGGCACCGGCAAACCCGGCTGCCGATATGATCACCCGCGAGGCGTACTCGCATGAGGTGAGCAGTTGCGGATGGTGGCCGGGCGGCGGCGCGACGGAGATGCCTGCGTTCTACGCATACGCAGCGCCCGAGCCCAAAGGTTTCAAAGAGGCGAAGGTCGAGCCATCGGAGGCGTTCTACAACGACGCCGTCTCCTTCTTCGTTCTGCCCTACGACGCAGTGCGCGAAGCCTCGGATCCCGAGGATTCCCTGCTGCGATTCTGCCAAACGACGTACGACGCCGCGGCCGACGCGGGGAAATGGGACAGGGCGGCGCTGGAGCGCGTCGGGGAGAATGCCTGACTGCGGGTGTCGCATCGACGGCGGCCGAATCGCCCCAGTGGTGCACGGTGGGTGTCCCAGTGGGACATGGTCGGTGTCCCAGTGGTACACGGTCGGTGTCCCAGTGGTACATGGTGGGTGTCCCAGTGGTACACGGTCGATGTCCCAGTGGGACACGGTGCGTACCCCACTGGGACACGGTACGTACCCTACTGGGACACGGTGCGTACCCCACTGGGACACCGTGCGTACCCCACTGGGACACAGTACGTACCCCACTGGGACACGGTCGGTGTACCAGTGGGACATGGTCTGTGTCCCAATGGGACACGGGGAATGCCCAGTGGTATACGGAGGGTGCCCAGTGGTGTCAGGGAGAGTTCTCCGTGTCACACGCTGCGGACACCTCAGTGCTGCACTCCGTACCGCTGACGACAAACCGTTTGCCCGCACGTCGAGCCTCTGGTCCGCGCAGGGCGGACCGTCCTGCACGGGGAACCTGACGGTACGCGCTGCGAACTACGCTCCGCCAGTCCGGCCATCCTCGTATCCCGCAGATCATCTGCTGCGATCTGCATAGACGACCAGCGTCGCCACAGCAGGTGCGGTCGGGTCGCACAGGGCGGCGCGGCGCTGGAGCGGGATGGACTTGGGACCGTGAGAAGCTAGCCGGGGGGAACCGACAGATCTCCTTGTTCGAAGATCTGGGTGATAAAACACTTCAGATACTTGAAGAAGCAGTCTCCACTGTCATCCCTCGTGACAGCAGTTGCTGGAACCGCGGCCAACGTAGCAATAAAGATGAGACCAAGCGCATACCTACGAATCTGATTCCGCATGTGGATCCTCCTCGTTCTCGGACGGACGAGTCAATCGCCTTCCGAATACGAGGTGACGCGGATCACGGAATCCTGAGTGTTTTTATTGAATTTGCTGAAATTCCTCTTGCGGATGCGTGGTCAGGCGCTCCAAGAACCCTCGCACATGCCGTACCTTCTCAGGGGTGGCCTGACCCGAAGCGACCGCCTCAGAGAGATAAGCAAGTGCCTTCTTCGCGCTTCGCATCATCCCTTCTGACGAGAACGTAACCGCGATCTCCCGGCAGAGAGCTGGTACTCGATCGGGTCTGTCGAGCGCGAGGAGAGCAGCGACAAGATCGAGAGTTGCGAGAGCAGCGTCATTGGCCATGCCGAGCTGAATGAGTCGCAGCCGGCCCTGGTCCAAGCCAGCCAACCCTTCATCGAAGGCTCCCCGCGCGACCTGAAGGGCAGCCATCCTCCACGACAAACGCACGCTTTCCGTAGGGAAATCGAGCTCGTCAAGAACCGCCAGAGCCTCGGTGTAGTAACTACTGGCCTTGTCGTAGTCCTGAAGCCGGGCGTAGCAGTTCCCGGCGTTTCCGAGTGCGCGCGCGAGAATGCCGGCCTCGCCGCCCGAGCGTGCAAGCGTCACCACCCGTTCAAAAATAGCGGCCGCGTCACTCTCACGAGTGGCACTGTAGTACGCGGCACCTTCAACGATGAGTGCCGATAGATACCGCGTCGTATCGCCATACACGCTAAACGTTTCCGCGGCGAAACGCGCCGCAGTGACAGCGTCCTCGAAGCGCTCCAGCTCCCAGCACACCGTCGCCCTGACGAACGCCACGATCGCCAGATCGAACGGTTCCGGACGCTCATCCGAACCAAATGCCTCCTCGGCATCATCGAGGGCTGCCTCAGCGTCCCGGAAACGACCGAGGTACCGGAGGGCGTTGGCCCTCTCTTTCCAAGCCGTTCCGACAAACCACCCTGACTTAGACTTCGCCGGCTCGGGAAGCTGGGCGCAAATACTCAGGGCAGCGTCCGCGAGCACCAGCCCGTACTGCGGCTGCTGCTCGTGCGTCTTGTTGGCGATGGAACACAGCAGCCGGATGACCGCGAGTGTTCGAAAGCGCGGATCATCGCCAACGCGCGCCTCACTGAATCGAATCGGCGACTCGACGATCGGAAGGAGTACTTCGCGCGCGTAGCGATCCTCGGCCGCGATCGCGCGCGCCTGGGCAAGGAGCTCGGGAGGCGCTTCACGCCGGACGGCCATCGAGTCGGCGAGCTTCCACGACAGCGGATCGCGAAGGGCGTCGTCGAAAG
>DATLVW010000665.1:0-3611 GCA_035577085.1 Thermoanaerobaculia bacterium | reverse complement strand
TGTGGTGACCGGTTTTTCAAATTGACCCACTACCGCACGAAAGCTCCATGTACACGTTCGCCGTCAGGTAGCGAACGTCTGCCGGCAGGGGAGCGTGGCGGAATCCCAGCGTCTCGTAGAGATGGATGGCCTCGACGAGAGCTGTGTGCGATGTCAGGACGATCTCGGTTGCGCCTGCGGCACGCGCGTACGTCAGCACGGCATCGCAAAGGCGTCGGCCGATGCCGAGGCCGCGGGCAGATGGGTCGACGGCGAGTTTGGCAAGTTCCCAGGTTGTCGCGGAGATCGGGATTGCGGCGCACGTTCCGACGACCGTCTGCCCCTGCATGGCGAAGAAGACCTGCCCGCCGTGGGAGAGGATGAGGCGCTCGGGCTCGCGCAGATATTCGAGATCGACCGGCTCGAGAAGTGCGTGTTGCTCCAGCCAGATCCGGTTCAGACGTTCGAAGTCGGAGCGAAACTCTTGGCGATACTCGATGAGATCGATGTCCATGGCGTGAGCATAAAACCGTTTCACGCGGAGACGCGGAGGAGCGGAGAACATCACCGCGTCTCCGCGCCTCCGCGTGAAACGGTTCTATCCTTGTTGCAGTGCAGTCCGAACTTCCATCCTCTCGAAACGCAATGCGCCTCGCGGCGGTTGTGGCGTTTGCGTTGATCCTGATCGGCGGGTTCGAGCCGTTCTATCTGCGGATCTTCGCGATCGATCGCGCACGTGAGGGAGCAGCCTTCGCGGAATTGCCGTTCCAGAAGATCCGCGGACTGAAGAGCTTCCTCGACGGTGTCGACGCGCAAACACCGCCGCGCGCGCGAATCGCCATCTGGGTTCCGTTTCGCCAGTGGGAGGGCGGCTATGGCTACGCGTACTACCGCGCCAGCTATCTGCTGCCCGGCAAGCAGATGGTGCCGCTCCTCGCGCTACATGAGGATCGCGTCGACTTTTCTAGTCTGGCGCAGGCAGATTATCTGGCGTCGTTCGGGGAGCGGATCGTCGCGCCGGGATTCGAGAGCTGCTGGCAGGATGCGCACGGAGTGCTGTTGAAGGCATCACCACCCGCTGCTCCGCCCGCGACGCCGAGGTGACGATGGTTGCGGCAATCGTAACGATCGCGATCTGTGTTGCCGCGGGATGGCCGCTGTCGGTGTTGATCGACCGCAACGCCAGGTTGCCGCTCCGAATCAGCACCGCGTTTCTCCTCGGCGGCGCGCTCGGAGGAGCTGTGCTCTTCATCCTCTCCAGCGTGCAACTCCGTTGGTCGAGCGTTACGCTGCCCGCTGGGATGCTGTTCGTCGCCGCGATTGCAGACGCTTTCGCGCGCAAACGCGCTCCGTTTGATCGTGCTCGGATCACGCAACCCTTCGCGCCGCAGTGGAAGGGATTTCTCGCGGCAGGCATCGACCTGATGACGGCTGTTCTTGCTGCCGGTTATGCGCTTTTTGCCACCGTTGGGCCGCCCGCGGAAGCCGATTTCATCACTATCTGGGGAGTCAAAGCGAGGGAGTTCTGGATCGCCGGCGGAATCGACTGGCGCTTTCTCGAGAGTCCCTTCAATGAATTCGCGCACGTCGATTATCCGATCCTGCTGCCGCTGATCTTCGACGTGCAGACGGTCATTCATGGCTCGTGGGATGCGCGCTGGCTCGGAGCGTTGCAGGTGGCGTTCGGTCTTGCCGCGTTGCTTGCAGTCCGGGCGTTCTTCGAGGAAGAGAGCGGTGACGCGGTGCTTGCCGCCGCAGCCACACTGGCATTGGCATGCATCGCGTTTTCGCCATGGATCGGAATGGCGGAAGGGCCGCTGGTTGCAAGCGGGACCGTCGGGCTGCTGTATGTGCGCCGCGGAGTACTCGGATCGAGCTCCGCCGACATTCTGCGCGGCGCTCTGTTCCTCGGCATCGCCGGATCCTTCAAGAACGAAGGCGTCGCGCTGATCGCTGCGGTCGCCGCGGGCCTCCTGTTGACGGCGCCGCGGTTTCTCGCGCGCTTATGGCCTGCGATTGCGATCGTGACGCCGTGGCTTGTGCTTCGACGCGTCCATCATCTGCAGACCGACCTGACAACGGGCCCGATCCTCGATCGCGTGACGGGGCATCTCGCGAACTTGAAGCCGATGTTCTCCGCGCTGGCGACGTACACGACAGGAAAGCCGCTGTTCTGGATCGGTATCGGCCTCGCGCTGTTGCTGGCGTTGCGCGCCGCGGTCACGCGCGAGCGTTTCCTGCTTGTTGCTCTACTCGTGCAGACCGGCTTCTTCCTGGCCGCCTACCTCGTCACGCCGCACGACGTGACCTGGCACGTCCGCTGGAGCTGGGAGCGGATCGTCAGCCAGATCACGCTGCCGCTCGGTTTCGTCGCGATTGCGCTGCTGATGCCGCTGATCGAAGGGCGGCGCGGGAGGGTGGAGGGTTAGAACCGTTTCACGCGGAGACGCGGAGGTTTTCTCCGCATCTCCGCGCCTCCGCGTGAAACAAGAGACCGTTAAGTCCGCGAGAAAGGGTGATTGTTCAACGGCGGCGGGACTCCAGCCAGGACCTGGCTTCCGTGGACGACTCCTGTGCCGAGGGATTCGCCCCAAGGTCCGCGATTCGGGAGTCCAGGATCGCACGCTCCTCGCTGGTAACGGGAAGGTCCGAGTCCTCGAGCGTGTCCCAGATCTCGCCGATGAGCTCAAGGCGATCGTGGGGGCTGAGCTTCTTCGCTTCTGCGAGGAGCGTGGATGTCGAGGCAGGCATGAGCGGAGTATACCGAGTTGGCCTTGAGCAGGCCGATCACGAGATAATCTGCACTTTGTGCGAACCAAGCTGACTCTCTGTTGTTGTTGCGCCATTGGATTGCTGTTCGCGTTATCCGTTTCGGCAGCGGACGCCGCGGCGCCGCGCGTCATCCTCAATGCCAGCGCGGCGGCTCCGGCGAGATACCTCGTCGTGCTCAATGACACTGAAACAGTCGCTTCCGTCGCCGATGAACTGACGGCGCGGCATGGCGGACGCGTGAGCCATCTCTTCCGGAGATCGCTTCATGGTTTTGTCGTTGAAGCGTCCGAGTCCGCGGCTCTGGGAATCGTCAATGATCCGCGAGTCAAGTATGTCGAGCAGGACTCGACGACCTCGGGCGGATCGTCGTCGATGCAGCCGGTATCGCTCGCGACACAAACCGCGCCGCCATGGGGACTGGACCGGATCGATCAACGCGATCTGCCGCTCGATCAACGCTACACGTACAACTCCACCGGCGCCGGTGTGACTGCCTACATTACGGACAGCGGGATCAATGCTTCCCACGTCGAATTTGGCGGCCGCGTGCGGACGGGTTACAACTTCAGTGCGACACTGCCACCGGACGACTGTAATGGTCATGGGACACACGTCGCCGGAATTGTCGGCAGCTCGCTGCACGGAGTTGCCAAGTCCGTGAATCTCGTTTCGGTACGAGTCCTCGACTGCGCCAACCGCGGATTCGTGACCGACATGGTTGCAGGAATCGACTGGGCCATCGCCGATCATCAGAGTGGCCAGCCCGCCGTGATGAACGTATCGATCTATACCGATTCGCCCTCTGTCAGTTTCGATGCGGCGATCGCCGCGGCAGTCAGCGACGGCATCACGGTTTGTGT
>DATLVW010000664.1:0-5696 GCA_035577085.1 Thermoanaerobaculia bacterium | reverse complement strand
GTACCTCGATCCGACGGTCTTCGTCGATGTGAAGCCGGAGATGAAGATCGCACGCGAGGAGATCTTCGGCCCGGTCGTAGCCGTCATGCCGTTCGATTCGGAGGAGGACGGCGTGAGGATGGCGAACGATTCGATCTATGGACTATCGGGATCGATCTGGACTCGCGACGGATCGCGCGCGCTGCGCGTGGCCCGTGCCTTCGAGACCGGCAACATCTCCATCAACTCCGGCAGCAGCGTGCATCTCGAAGCGCCGTTCGGAGGGGTGAAACAAAGCGGCATCGGACGCGAGCTCGGTCTTGCCGCGCTCGATGCGTACACGGAGTGGAAGACGGTTTACATTGACGTGAGCTGAGGGGTGTCGGGAGTCGGGAGTCGGGGGTCGGAGCAGGCAATATGCGCGGGAGTCGCTTGTCGGGAGTCGGGTGTCGGAGCGATATGCTCAAAATCTCCGACTCCCGACTCCTGATCCCAGACCCCCGGAGAAATACGTGAGCTGGATGGAGCCAGGTTGTCGGTGAGTCGGAGCGAGCAATATGCTCAGCTCTCCGACCCCCGACTCCCGACAACCGACTCCCGACCCCCGACTCCCGACAACCGACCCCCGCGAGAGGAACCATGCAAGGCCGCATCGACACCGACATACTCAAACGCCTCGTCGCTGACGACGAGATTGATACCGTCATCGCCGCGTTTCCAGACATGTACGGACGGCTCGTCGGCAAGCGCATCACGGGCCGTTTCTTTATCGACGAGGTTCTGCGGCACGGCATGCACGCGTGCGACTACCTCCTCGCATGCGACATGGATATGGACCCGGTTCCGGGCTATGCCTTCACGTCGTGGGCGAAGGGTTACGGCGACTTCCGGCCCATCCCCGACTTCAACACGCTTCGCATCGCTTCATGGCTTCCGAAGACGGCGCTGGTGCTCTGCGACGTCTATCAGGAAAAGACGCACGAGCTGGTTCCGGTCGCGCCGCGCAGCATGTTGCGTCATCAGCTCAAACGCGCCGCGGAGATGGGGTTCTCGACCATGGCCGCGTCGGAGCTGGAGCTTTACGTCTTCAAGGATTCCTACGAGACCGTTGCCGAAAAAGGCTTCATCAATGCCACGCCGATCGGACGTGTGATCGAGGATTACCACATCCTGCAAGGCACGAAAGAGGAGCATGTGATCGGCGCCATTCGATCGCACCTCGAGCGGTCCGGCGTGCCGGTGGAATCGTCGAAAGGCGAGTGGGGGCCGGGGCAGCAGGAAATCGGATTGCGGTACGCCGAGGCGCTGGAGATGGCCGACCGGCACTCGATTTACAAGCATGCCGCGAAAGAGATCGCCTGGCAGCAGGGCCACGCCATCACGTTCATGGCCAAGTGGGACGAGCGTTACGCCGGGTCGTCCTGCCATATCCACATGTCGCTGTGGGACGAGACCGGAAAGAAGCCGCAGTTCGCCGGCCCCGAGTCCCTCGGCTCCATTCAATGCTCTTCGACCTTCCGCTGGTTCCTCGGCGGATGGATGAAGCACATCCGCGAGCTGTTCGCGTTCTTTGCGCCGTATCCGTCGTCGTACAAGCGTTATGTGGCCGGCTCGTTTGCGCCGACCGGTATTGCCTGGAGCTTCGACAATCGGACGGCGGGATTTCGTATCGTCGGTCACGGCCCGTCGCTACGAATCGAATGCCGTGCTCCTGGCGCCGACGCGAATGTCTACCTCGCCTTTGCCGCAGCCATCGCCGCGGGGCTAGACGGGGTCGCCAATCACATCGAGCCGCCGCCGGCGTTCGAAGGCGATGTCTACAAAGCGGCGTCCGACTTGCCGCACATGCCGCACTCACTGAACGAGTCGATCGCAGCGCTGGCGGAGAGCGCTTGGGCGCGTGACGTATTCGGCGAAAACGTCGTCGATCACTACCTCCACTTCTTCCGCACCGAACAGAGGAAGTTCGACGCGGTGGTCACTGATTGGGAGAGGCGTCGGTATTTTGAAATGGCGTGAAGGTTGGTTGGTGTCATCCTGAGACAGCCGGAGCCGTCCTCAACTAATTGCTCTTGCTATTGGCAGGCTCGAAGGCGGAGGACGGCGAAGGATCTCAAATTACGACGCACATGCCAGACGCGTCGCATTTTGAGATCCTTCGACCGTCCTCCGCCGCCTAAAGCCTGCCGGTGCAAGAGCGGCGAATCTTGCGGCGGCTTCGGCGGCTCAGGATGACACCCGGAATTGCCAGTGAATGATAGGCGGCAAGGTCATTAACCACTCAGCGCTCGACACTCAACATCCAACATTTCTGTTCCAAGGAGCCTTAAGAATGCGTCTTGCAGACAAAGTAGCTCTGATCACCGGCGGCGGTTCCGGAATCGGCAAAGCCTCCTCGCTCCTCTTCGCAAAAGAAGGTGCGAAGGTGGTCGTTGTCGATTTGAAACTCGATACCGCCGAGGCGACTGCGGATGAGATTCGCAAAGCTGGGGGCGACGCGAAGGCGTTTGCAGCCGATGTCTCCAAAGCGAAAGACGCCGAGGCGATGGTGCGCTTTGCGGAGGAGAGCTACGGAAAGCTGAACGTTGTCTTCAACAATGCGGGCGTCTTTCATCCCGACGACGACTCGGTGACCAATACGTCCGAGGCGATCTGGGACATGGTCATCAACGTCAATCTCAAAGGCGTTTTCCTCGGATGCCAGTACGCCGTCCCTGCGCTGCTCCGCGCCGGCGGCGGCTCGATCATCAACACCGCCTCATTCGTCGCCATCATGGGCGCCGCCGCACCGCAGATTGCCTACACGGCGAGCAAGGGCGGCGTGCTGGCGATGACGCGCGAGATCGCCGTCGAATTCGCCCGGAAGAACATCCGCGCGAACTCGCTCTGCCCGGGGCCGGTCGAGACGCCGTTGCTGGCGAAGCTTCTCTCCGATCCCGCCCGCCGGAATCGCCGCCTCGTGCACATCCCGATGGGACGCTTTGCGCGTGCCGAGGAGATGGCGAACGCGGCGCTGTTCCTCGCCAGCGATGAGTCGTCCTTCGTCACCGGAACGTCGTTCCTCGTCGACGGCGGGATCTCGGCGGCTTACATCACGCCTGAGTGACGAGTTTTGAACCACAGAGACACGGAGGACATGGAGGTTTCTCTGTGCTCTCAGTGTTTCTGTTGTTCAGTCTTTGGTTTCGTGTTGAGCGATGGCTGCTTGAGCTGCGGATCGGCGGCGATCGTTGAGGGGACCTCGTGCACTTCGACGCCGAGGGTCTTCAATCCGCGTTGCGCTTCGAGGCCGGCCAGCGGAAAGAAGCAGCGGTCGTCCCAGACGGATTTGTACAGCGTGATCGCAGCGTCCTTCTCGCCTGCCGTGGCGTGCTTGCGGGCGTCGCTCATCGCGCGGTACATCGCTTCGTCGCGGGCGGCCAGCTCGTCGTGCACCATACGCTCGACGGCGTTGGGAGGAAGCGAGCCACGAACGTTCTCGAGGCGGCGGACGACCACTCCCTGATTGTTGACGAGGAGCGCTGTCGGTAGCTTTCCGGTTGCGTCGAGGAGCTTGAGACTTGCCGCGTCGCCAGCATCGACGATTCGGAAGCCGACGCAGCGGAGGCCGGCCTGGATCAGCGCGCGCGAGCCCAGCAGCTCCGAGCGCTCCATCTCTTTCTGCGACGCCGGCAGCCAGTAGAGCGTCAAGGATGATTTCTCGATCGGGGCGCCTTTCTCGACGAACTTCCAAGGGACGCGGTCATCGTCGGGGATGCCAGTTCCTGGACCGTTCGGACGGACTTGCCGTTCCGACTGCGCGTGGACGTTGACGGCGACGAGGAGTACGACGGAAAGAGAGAGGAACGCGCGGAGGAGAGCGGTAGCCCTGGAGCCTGGAGCAGAGGTCATGTTTGTTTGACGCCTTCCGAGTCGGAATGTTTCCCGTGATTGTCCGCAATCACGGCAACCGTGCGACAGGAACCGGGTAGCGCAGTTGCAAACTTCCCGGTTTAACGCGGAGGCGCGGAGGAGTCCGGTCGCTGACCGCCCGTTGCGAGCGATCAGCGACCGGATGATGCCGAAAGATCAGTTACCGGCGACGAACAGGTGGCCGGCGTTCTGCGAGTAGATCCTGCCGCTCGAGTCCATCGACGTCGGAGTGTAGGCGGCTCCCAGCGCGAGCTGCTGGAAGATCCTGGTCACGCCGACTGCGCCCTGCGGAATCTTGAAGAGGTTGCCGTCTTCGCTGTTGGCGTACACGTTGCCGTTGGCGTCGATGACGAAGGCGTTTACGCACCACTCGAACCCAGCGGGATGATCGCTGACGCAGGTCACCGAGCCATCCGGCTGGCGCGTGCAGCTCTGCGTGTTCGTGTTCTGGTACTGCCACTGAACATTCAGGTTGTTGTCGAGCTGCGTGACGAAATACGCCTCGGGATAGCGCGTCCCGCGGTCGCTGTTGTCATCGGGGCAGAAGGCCGGGTCGTTGCAGTAGGAGCCGACGAGCCCGTAGTGATTGTCCTTCGTGACGATCGAGCTGCCATAGATGCCGGGCGTGACGTCCCAGCCGAACTTGTAGGCACCGAGGTAGTTGCCGTTGGCGGCGAAGTGCATCAGGTGGCCCTGCGCGTAGTTGTAGCGGGTGTAGGCGCCGTAGAGGATGCTGCCGTCGGACGCGATCACCGGGCTTGCCGACGAGTCATCGAGCACGCGTCCACCTCCCGGCGCGTTCGTGGCGGGATCGACGCCGAAATTCGCGCCGGCGCGGCATCCGCCCGGCGAACCGTTCGGCGGAAGCGTGCCGCCGGCGCTGACCGGAACGTTGCATCCGTCATTGAAGCGGTTACGGAGCGTCCGAATCCACTTCTGGGTGAAGTTCGGATTCACTGCAACGAGAAAGGCCTCACGGCTGATGAAGTGCGCGCGCGTGACGGTGTAGATCGTGCCGTCGGACGCCACTGCCGGGGCGATGTTGATGCCCGGACGCTGGGTGCCGCAGGGCACGCTTCCCGGCACCGCGGTCGGGCTGGGCGGCCACGGACCGTTGACGATCGTCCCATCCGCATTCGAGGGGAACGCGTTCACGCAGAGGTCCGTTGCCGCCGGAGCGCCTGCCGTCAGCACCGAATAGCTGACCGTCGTAATGACGTCGCCGGGAGTGACCTTCACGAGCCACGAGTCGATCACGTCGTTGTTGAAGATATTCGTCGCGTCGTGGAACTGCATGGCGTTGTAGTAGAGATTGCCTGAGGCATCGACCGTGATCGGACTGGCCGTGTAGATGTTGCTCCTCGTTCCGCCATCATCCGTCGGGAAGGGGTTGATGCGCGTGACGACGGCGCCTGTGGCCTTGTTGAGCTTGAAGATCGAGCCTCCGCCTCCCGGCACGTAGAGGAAGTTGTTCGCCAGCGCCGGATGGAAGACCGGCTCCCAGAAGTCCTTGGCGCTGCCGGGAGCATCCCAGTCGGAAGCGAACTGCCACTGCGTGACCAGCGTTCCGCCCTGCCACGTGTACTTCGTCTCGCCCCATTTCTCCGAGTTGTAGTTGCTGTTCCCGTACGTCCCGGCTTTGTACATCATGTAGACGTTGTTTCCGTCGACGAGCGGCGATTGGTAGTGGGCCAGCAGTTCCCCACCATTTGCCCCCATCTCCTGGGGAACCAGCGGGTCATACACGAGGTTGACGAGGTTTTGGTTCAGAGCCTGACCGACCACCGAGACCTTGCCCGTGTGCT
>DATLVW010000663.1:0-5850 GCA_035577085.1 Thermoanaerobaculia bacterium | reverse complement strand
GAGAAATTCGCACTCGTCCTCTGCGCCGCCCTGGTTGTTCTCGCCGCCGAATACTTCGGAAGATCGGCCACGCCGCGGATCTGGGCCATCGTGACGTTCGTGCCGCTACTGTGCTGGATGGTCTGGATGATCCCGATCGATTGGTACTCGCCGTATCGCACCATCGCGCAGCCCACGCGTCGCGTGTTCGTACCGCCGGCACCCGGAGGACAGTCGATCGATCGCGACAGTTACCGCGAGCGCGCCCGCCGGTTGGAACCGTTGTTCGGAGCAACCGCGGGGCTTGAGTACGTCTTGAACCGCTCCGGCGATGGCATGCACTCTCTACTCAGCCGCATCGCCGCTGAGCGCTTCGCGGCCACCCACAATTCTGCCTGGCTGCGTCTTGCAGTGACGCCCTCCGCGATCGTCCCCGAAGCCATCGCGGCGCCATCGATTCCTGATGCAGTGAACCTCATCGAGAGCGGTGCGCCTGCGGTCGCGCCGCGCGCGTTCTCCTCCGCGCCCGGCGCACGCGTGACGCGCGCGCAGCGCGAAGGGCAGCAAATTAAGATCGATGTCGCGTCCAGCGGTCCGTCGCTGCTCGCTGTCGATCAGTCGTACTTCCGCGCGTGGAGCGCCCGCATCGGCGACCGCGAGCTCGAGACCCTTCCGGTCAACCTCGACCGCCTCGGCGTCATCGTTCCCGGGAGTGGCACCGTGATCCTGCGCTTCGGCCGGCACCACACGCTCGTCGTGGTGGCCTGGGTGCTCTCGTCACTTCTGCTCGCTGCGTTGCTCGTCGCCATGCGCATCGAAAAAGTCGATGGCAGTTCCGGCGAGGTAGAGCGAGCCGGCGATGACGATCGAGCGGTAGCCTGACGCGAGCGCACGTGCGATTGCCCGCGAGGGGTCCGGCTCGGCAGTCGCATCGACCGACATGCGCTGTGCCCGCGCAACGAGATCGGCGGCCTGCACGGACCGCGGCGGATACGGCTCGGTGGCGATGACCGCCTCGAAGAGCGGAAACAGAAGTGCCGCCACATCGGCGACATCCTTGTCGTTCATGATGCCGAAGACGAGCAGACGAGGAGCAGGAATCCGTTCCGCGAGGAACGGCAGGATTGCGCGGATGGCGTGGGCGTTGTGTCCGCCATCGATCCAGATCTGCGTGCCGCCGCGCTCGAGTCTCTCGAGCCGTCCGCGCCAGCGCGTTGCGGCGACGCCACGCTCGATCGACTCTGTCGTGATCTTCGGCAGAACCGGCCGCAACTCCTCGGCCGCCCGAACAGCAAGTGCGGCATTGCGCTCCTGAAAGGCACCCGCCAGAGGTGTTGCATGGGTCTCCGTCACATGATGAAACGGGCTGCCGAACTTCGCAGCGCGTTTGCGGATGACATCGAGAACGATCGGATCATCGTTCGACGTGAGCACGATCGCGCCGCGATGGATGACGCCCGCTTTCTCCGCGGCGATCTTGCGAATCGTGGTGCCGAGGAACTCAGTGTGATCGAGGCCGACCGGGGTGATCAGGGCGGCGATCGGACGAACGACATTCGTGGCATCGAGCCGCCCCCCCATTCCGACCTCGAGGACCGCGATCTCGCACTTGGCGTCGGCGAACGCGATGAACGCGAGGAGAGTCAACGCTTCGAAGTATGTAGGCGTGATGCCCACCTCGCCTGCGGCTGATCGCAACTTTTCGATTGCTCCTACCAGCGATTCGTCATTGATCTCCACTCCACCGATCGTCCATCGCTCGTGAAGCCTCACGAGATGAGGTGAGGTGTAAAGGTCCGATCGATAGCCGGACGTGTTGAGGATCGAGGCCAGCGTCGCCGATGTGGATCCTTTGCCGTTCGTGCCCGCGACGATGATCGACGGGTAGGCGCGTTCCGGATGGCGCAGTGCGCGAAGGAACGCGCGCATACGGCCCAGACCGGGCCGGATGCCAGACGCCTGAAGCGCGTCGAGCCAGAGAAGGGAGCCGGCATTCACTTTCAAAATGGGGTCAGGTCTAAATTTGAAAGTGACAGACTGCAGTCTGGCCGCAGCGAGAGTCGATTCTTCACTTTCAAATTTAGACCTGACCCCATTTTGAAAGTGGCGAGATCCTTCGCTTCGTGCCGATCAGGACGCCGCTTCGCGCTTCTTGCCTGTGAACATGCGTAGGAACCGCGCCAGCGCCGGCTTCATCTCCGAGCGGGGTGTGATCAGGTCGACCATTCCGTGCTCGACGAGAAACTCGGCCCGCTGAAATCCCTCGGGAAGCGTCTGCCGGATGGTTTGCTCGATTACGCGCGGACCTGCGAACCCGATCAGTGCTTTCGGCTCGGCAATGTTGAGGTCGCCCAGCATCGCGTACGACGCCGTAACGCCGCCGGTCGTCGGATCGGTCAGGATCGAAACGTAGGGCAGGCGTGCCTCGGCCAGCCTGGCCAGGGCAGCGGAGATCTTCGCCATCTGCATCAGCGAAAGGATTCCCTCCTGCATCCGCGCGCCGCCCGACGTGGAGACGATCAGGAACGGCTCCTTTTTCTCCAGCGCACGCTCGGCGGCGATCGTGATTTTCTCGCCTACGACGGATCCCATCGATCCACCCATGAAGGCGTACTCCATCGCGCAGATGACGACGCTGATCCCGTCCAGTTTCCCCTCTGCGCAGAGAACCGCGTCTCCCTTTCCGACGCGCAACTCGTAGACCTTCAGGCGGTCCCGGTAGCGCTTCGTGTCACGAAACTCGAGTGGGTCACCGGAGCGGATGTCGCCCGCGAATTCTTTGTACTTGCCGTCGTCGAACAGGATCTCGAAACGCTCGCGAGCGCTGAGCCGGAAGTGGTAATTGCACTTCGGGCAGACGTTGAAGTTCTGCTCCACTTCCTTCCGGTAAACGATCTCTTTGCAGTCGTCGCACTTGACCCAGAGCCCCTCGGGGATCGCGACTTTCTCGACCGCTTCCTTCGGCTTCTTCTCTTTACGAAACCACGCCATGTCCGGGACTGTAGCTCAAGTCGCCGTTTGAACGCCACGCCGCCGCGGATGCGATCAGCAGTGCCGTCAGCGGCGTCAGCAACACGCGCGGCGCGGAGGAGAGGATCCACCACGTCGGATCGGGCAGGTGGATGTAAAAGAAGACCGCGGCCATGAACGTCAGCACGGCAATGGTCATCGGAAGGATGCCGTTTCGCCGGTTCGGGCCGAGGACGAAAAGGATGATCGGCGCCAGCCACGGAAGGCCGTAGAGCTCGTAACCGGCCGCTTTCGCGAGTGTGAGAAGCGTGCCCGGAAGCGCTGCAAAATAGATAGGCATGGCCGCGCCACGGTAGTACTCGGAGAGGTCGTGGAACCTCACGAAGCCGAGCCATGCCCCGAGCAGCACTGCAGCCGGTAATGCGATGAAAAGAGTCCGCTTCGGGCTCCGTCGCAGGATCAGCATCGCGATTACGACAGCGATCACGAACGTCGCGCCTTCGATCTTCGTCATCACCGCCCCGGCGAGGCCGAGTCCAGCGAGGATGGTCTGGTCCCGCGGCTCGCGGATGAAGGTCACGGCAACGATGGCCAGCGTCTCGAAGAAGATGAGGGGCGGCTCGCCTGCGCCGGCAGCGTCTGCGACGGCGAGTGCATACGCGAGAGTTGCGCACATCAGAACGGCGCCTCGGCTATCGCGTGCGGTGCTGCGCAGGAGCGCAACACTGCCGAACAGAAACAGCGCCGTCGACAGGACCGCCGACCACCACAAGAACTGGCCCGCAATCGTCTCGGACCAGGCGTAGAGCAGCGGCAGCAGCAGGGGATAGCCGGGGTTCATCCGCGCAGCGTTTGGATCGCCTAGGAAACTGACGGTCACGCCGCCGTCGCGGTAAAAGTGAACGGCCTTTGGTCCCCAGAAGAAATGGAGATCGCCGCAGGTCATGCGCGCCGTCAGAAGGCCGTAGACGACGAGGATCGCGGCGACTGCCAGCGCTGCAATCGCCCAGGGATCTCTTCGTTCCGCTGGCGCGTCCGAGCGTTTCAGCGGCCGGGCGAGATAAATGCCGATTGCGGCGATCACCGCAACGACGGGGAACACGACCCCGCGGCTCCAACGAATCGATGCAATCGACAACAAAGCGAGAAGCGCGGCCACGATTGCGGCACCGGCAGCGCCGGCGGCGGCAAGACGGCCGCCGAGGTCGAAGCGGCGGATCGATGGGAGGCGCCAGATTCCGATGCCGATGAGCGGCAACAGGAGATACGCGCAGAACGCGAGCACGTCCTTCAATGCACGACCTCGTAAATGCGTCCCTCCGGTATCTGCCGGAAGAGCCGATAGTGCGGATTCGTGAACGGTTCGCGGACCGCGAGGACGTACTGCGGGAGCGCGGCCGGATCGCTCGCCGTGAAGGCTGGCGGTACGACCCGGTAGCGCGGCATCATCCCGGCGGCGGTGAGGTAGTGGGTGACGTCGTAATCGGGCGCTTGCGAAGGCTGAATCGCCGTGACGGTAGAGCCGCGGGGAATGATCTCCGCGGCCGCGCCCGCCAGCAGAATCACATCGCGGCTAGGGTAAGGCGTTGGCGCAACGTGATCCTGAACGGTCTTCGGAAACTCCAAGTACGGTCCGCCCAGCGCGTGGTAGCGCCGTACGAGGGCTACGGCGAGCGCCGCGGCTGCGACGAAGGTGACGACCGTGCGCAGCGTCTCGCGAGACGGCCGCCGAACGTCCATTAGATTTCCCTGAAGATGTACGGGCGCAGAACGTCGAGATTCTCCTCCAGCTTCGAAACGTCGAGAAACCGCAGCGTGGCCGCGATCGACGAGAGAAGGGAGTTGCCATCCTGCGGCGTGTAGCAGAAACCGACGACCTTCCGCGGATTCGGCACCGTCAGCGTCGACATCGGCATGACGGTCTGGTTGAGGATGCGGCCGAAGTAGCCGTGATCGCGTCCGAACGAGAAGATCTGGTTGACGGACCGCTTGTTCGTGCAGGCCACGCGCGGATTCGAGCGCAGCAGCGACTTGACCTGTTCGAGCGTCGTGTCGTGACGCAGATCGAGGTCGAACCACAGGGTGTGCATGTACTGGGTGTTGATTTTGATGGCGGACGAGAAGAGGTTCAGCTTCTCGCCGATGGTCTGGAAGAGGTGGTAGGCGTCCCGGGCGTGATGGGTGCCGAACTCCGGATCGTCGTGCTTGCCCGCTTCGGGGGCGGCCACAAACCCCTTGTTGTCCGACACATCGTTCGCGCGGCGCATGCAGACGAAGCGGCCCGCTTCCAGGTCGATCTTTCCGTCGCGTATGGCGATCGTCTTGAGCAGCACGGAGATGTTGTGCGTATTGCACGACACGATCTGGACAAAGCGCTCGTCCGGCGATTGCACTTCCTCGTTGATGCCGCGCGCGTACGGCTTGCCGAAGCCGAACTCCGAGCCCTGGGCCAGAAAGCCTTTCGGACCGGTGCAGCGGTCGTAGTACTTCGCTTTGTTGTCATTGCCCGCAGGCGTGCAGTCGACGATGACGGTGGCCCGCTCGAGGGCCTGCTCGGTGGTGAAGGAAACGCGGTGCCCGAGGCGGGTGAACTCGTCGCGGGCATCCTCGTCGACGACGAGTCGTCCGCCGTGGTTGATGAGGTGCTCGACCATGGCCCGGTCGTCGGACTTCGGCGTGCGCTTATGGAACGTGACCTCGTCGATGCCCCACTTTTCCTTGAAATCCGTGAACAATCCGATCAGCGGCTCGCCGATCGTGCCCGTTCCCACGACGTGGACGATGTTCTTTTTCGTCATTGTTTGCGCTCCCCGGAAAAGCGCGCGGATTGTAACAGGGTAAGTTGACGGCGATTCCGGAAGGATGCATCCTTTCGGTATGGCTAGCGTGACTCTTGATATA
>DATLVW010000662.1:0-5480 GCA_035577085.1 Thermoanaerobaculia bacterium | reverse complement strand
TGGGGATGGCATTGGAGCCGTTGGCTCCAGGTGTGCAGGACGGCCAGGAAGCCCAGCCTGGCTCCCAGTCGTTTCGGATCGGCCGCTAATTCGAGCAGGGACTCGGCTGCCGCGCGAAACAGAATTCCGTAGCTGACGCGTGGGTTCTGCAATGCCACCGCCGCTAATTCTCGCGGCAGCGTGAATACGACATGACAATAGGGAACCGGCAGGATCTCCTCCGCCCTCTGGGCGAGCCACTCGTCGCGCGTCCGGCTGTGGCACTTTGGACAATGCCGATTGCGACAGGATTGGTATGCGATGACCTGGTGTGCGCAGTGGTCACATTGCTCCAGGTGTGTGCCGAGCGCAGCGGTACGGCATGCGCTGATGTCTCGGAGTGCCTTCCGTTGCTGGCGAGACAGTACTTCTCCCCAGCGATCCAGAAACTCCTGACCGTGTTGGCGGAAGACATCGGCGACTTCCAGCCGAGGCTCGGTCACCGCCGTCGGCCGTCATCCTTGCCACGCTCGACAGGCTTCAGAGAGAGCGCATCGAATGGACTGTGGGCGCCTTGCAGCCGCTGCAGGGATACGCGGAGATACCGGGCAGTGGTTCGAATATCGGCGTGGCCCAGCAAAACCTGGATGGTGCGGAGGTCCGTGCCAGCATCCAGCATGTGGGTGGCGCAAGCATGGCGAAAGGCCTTCTCGTAATGCTCATGATCCGCACTCAGCGAAGATCTGCTATCGCCATCACCCGTTCTATGGCGTAGAGGTCGAGCTGATTCGCCACTTGCGGAGGATCAGCTCTGTAATTCTGATTGTGAGACTTCCCGATGGTTCACAGCTGGCGGTACCCGAATGGATGTTGAGTCCGCAGGCATGCGAGCGCTTGAGTGACGAAGCCGAACCGCGAGTCGCGATTGGTGCTCTGGTGGAGTTGCGCCAGCTGATCGATAGTCAGCCGCTCATCTCCACACCGGATTTCCGTAGTTGTGCAGAATACCCAACAGGAGGTCAGCATGCACAACAACGAGAGCCCGAGCACTTGGCAGCGGAGATTTCGCTTCGAGGACGAGGCGCTTTGGGCCGCTCTTCCGGAAGAGGTGCGGGAACGCTGTCGAAGCCTGTGCACCCAACTACTGGCAAGCGTTCTCCACAAAGACGAACGGAGGCAGAATGAACGAGAAGATTAAGCCACACCACTTGGAGCGCGGAGCGTACGTCTACGTGCGCCAGTCGACGCCGTATCAGGTTCGCAATCACGTGGAAGGCAAGGAGCGTCAGTACGCCCTGGCGGAACGATCCAAGCAGTTGGGTTTTGAGAAGGTGATTGTCATCGACGAGGACTTGGGCCGATCCGGCGACGGGACACAAGAACGAGCGGGCTTCGGTCGGCTCTTGGCATGCGTCTGTCAGGGTCTAGCCGGAGCCGTGCTGGCACTAGAGGCATCGCGACTGGCGCGGAACAATCGAGACTGGCATCATCTGGTAGATCTGTGCGCGCTCACGGAAACGCTGCTCGTAGACAGCGACGGCATCTATGATCCACAGCAACTCAACGATCGTCTGCTGCTCGGGCTGAAGGGCACTATGTCGGAGTTTGAGGTGGGTCTATTGCGACAACGTGCCCGCGAGGCGTTCGAGCAAAAGGTAAAGCGCGGATTCGCGTTGTGGGAACTACCAGTCGGGTTCGTTCGCACCGAAGAGGGCGGGATCGAGAAGACGCCGGATCGCCAGGTACAACAGACGATCGCCAGCGTATTCCAGAAATTTCAGCAACTGGGGAGCGCCAGACAAGCAACCCTCTGGTTTCGGGATGAGCAGATTCCCGTGCCCCGAGTGAAGCCTGGAACAGCCGGGCGAGAGGTTGTCTGGGCGCTGCCGAGCAGCGGGAGAATCCGGCAGATGCTGAGAAACCCGTGTTATGCGGGCGCGTTTGCCTACGGCAAGACCGCCGCTCGCACGGTCATCCAAGAGGGGCGAGCCCGACACGGCTCTCGCTATCGGAAGCCGCAAAGTGAGTGGAAGGTATTGATTGTTGACCATCATCCGGGTTACATCAGTTGGGAGGAGTACGTGGAGAACCGAAGACGGCTGGAGGCCAACGTGGTAGCAGATAGTGAGGGGAGTGGTGCGGCAAAACTTGGCTCTGCTTTGTTATCGGGATTGCTGCGTTGCGGCCGTTGCGGAAGGAAGCTGCAGGTGCTTTACAGCGGCAACGGCGGCCGGGTACCACGGTACGTTTGCCATGGCGATCGAGGAGACCGCGATTCGAGCAGGTGCCTGACGGTAGGGAGCCTGCGCTTGGATAGAGCCGTGGTCCACAGCGTTCTGCAGGCGATTCAACCGATGGGGATCGAGGCTGCGATCAGAATGAGCGAGCGTACCCAGACCGAGGATGACGACAAGCGGAAAGCGCTGGAACTGGCATTAGAGCGAGCCCGTTACGAGGCGAGCAGAGCGCGTCGGCAGTTTGATGCGGTGGAGCCCGAGAATCGGCTGGTGGCGAGCGAACTGGAGGTTCGCTGGAACAGCGCGCTGGCGCGGGTGGCTGAAATAGAGACGCGGCTGGCTACTGTTGGGCAACAGGCGGAGCCGCTTGGCAAGGAGCAAGAGAAGGAGTTGATGGCGCTAGGCGAGGATCTGACCGCACTGTGGAATCATCCCGAGGCGCCGGCACCGTTGAAGAAACGGATCCTACGAACCGTGCTGACGGAGATCGTCGTCGACAGTGACGCGGATCCATCTGCACATCGACTTCACCTCCACTGGGCTGGTGGCGTTCATACGCAACTGCGAGTGGAGCATAACAAGACGGGACAGCATCGGCATAGTGCAGACCGCACTGTGATCGACTTAGTAAGTGAGTTAGCAAAGGTATGTCCGGATAAGACCATCGCAGCGATTCTGAATCGCCTGGGATACAAGACCGGCCACGAGAAGACGTGGAACGCGTCTCGCGTGGCAGGGATTCGCTGGTACCACGAAATCGCTCCCTTCCAGAAGCAAGATGGCTGGGTCACGCAAGAGCAAGCGGCTCGAGAATTGGCGGTTAGCAATACCGTGGTGAAGCGGCTCATCCGCGAACGCATTCTGCCGGCGAACCATGTGGTCGAATGTGCTCCGTGGGTAATCGAGCGGGAACATCTGGCTTTGCCGGAGGTGCAGCGGCAAGTCAACGCGGTACGGCATGGCCGTAGACTTCCGCAAACTGCCACTGGCCAGGAGCGATTCTCTTTGGAATGAACTGTTTCCGAAAGGTGGTGTAGTATGCCGAAGCGTGCCGGAATACATGGGGGCTCACCCGTTTGGTAATGCCCGCTCGCCGTCCGGCAATCCGACAGGCGCGTCGGATCGTCGCTGTATCGAGCGGTTGCGCGGGATACTGTTGGGATGGAAAAAGCCAGTCCTTTGGCTTACGCCAGCGCCAGTAGACGCGAAGACGTTCCAGCAGGACCGGAGACAATCCGATGTCGCGCGGAATTCGGCCCTTGCCCTCCCGGACATGGATCAGCATCCGCTGACTGTCGATGTCGCCGACCTGGAGATGTCGAACCTCATTGCACCGTAAACCTGTCGCATACAGTGTTGCGAAAAGGGTCCAGTACTTGAGGTTGGTCGTTCGATCCAGGATGCGCGTGATCTCCTCTGCGCTGAGCACGGTGGGGAGCTGAGGCCGCTTCTTGATTCTGGCCACCTCCTCGTCGAACCACGGTCGCTTGAGCGTCTTTCCGTACAGGAACTTGAGGGCCGAACGGTAGAGCTGAATCGTGTTTGCGGTGGCTTTGTTGTGGAGCAGGTGGAGCAGGAAATCACGAATCTGCTCAGGCCCTAACTGTTCCGGTGACCTGCCGAAATACTTGGCAAACCGCTCTGCAGCGCCGATGTATGCGTGAGCCGTGACCTCGGAATAATTCCGGAGACCCAACTCGTCGATCATTCGTTTTCGTAGTGAAGTCAAGCCGACGAACTCCTTTCGATCGTTGGTTTACTCCTTCACCACCGAAAACGCCACGGGGTATGCCCTGCCGCTTCAGCGGCTTTGTTCATTCCGCCTTATCGGACACTATCTTCGCTGACCCAACATTCCAGGCGGCTCGCGTCGGCCCTCGGGTGCGTACTTCTCTCGCACCATGATCAAGTAAGAGAGGATGCCGACCACCAATACGATCCAGATCGCGTTCATGGGAGCTTCGTAACTGCCGGTCTGCTGCTTGAGCCAGCCAGTGGCGATGGGTGCAACGATACCCGCCACGCTCGCCGCGCAGTTTTGCACGCCCGTCATGCGCCCGATGGCACCAGCGGGAAACAGCGTCTGTGTGATGGCCCAATAATTAGCGGTAGCGAGCCCCAGGCCCGAGAGCGAAACGATGGCGAAAGTGACCGCCATCGTTAAAGAAGACGCGCGAGCGCCGATGAGTTCGGTGCAAGCGATCACGAAGCCCGCAATCGTGAACCACTTCCGCACGGTAACCGGGTTTCCGCCCCGCCGGATCATCCAGTCTGCGGCCCATCCGCCAAGTGCAGCCATAACCGCCATACCGGCAAAGCTGTAGAACGTATACCATCCCATTCTCGCGAGCGACTGGTGCCGCTGCTCGACAAAGTACGCGGGCATCCAGGTCATGCAGAAGTACACAAAGTACATGTAGCAGAACGTGGCGATGACGGTACCCCAGACCACGGGACTGGCCATCAACCGGCCAAATCGAATCGGGGCTACCGCGGCACCTTCCAACGCATCCTTCGCCGGCCGCTGGGCATCGTTTTGGACGAGCACGATCCAGGGAACCAGCCAGACCAGGCCGCCCAGCCCGAGAATCAGGAACATCGTGCGCCACTCGTATTGCATGATTAACCACGCGGCGAGCGGGGGCGCAATCGCAGGCCCGATCTTCGTGCCTGCCATGTAAAGCCCGATGGCCAGGCCGCGTTCCTTTTCCGCGAAGTTGAACCGGATCCATTTGTAGCTGGCCGGCGCCACGATCGATTCTCCGACGCCAAGGATCACCCGCAGAGCGGTTAGCTGCGTGACGGATCGGGCAAATACTGTACCTGCGGATGCCAGGCACCAGAACACGAGACTCAAAGCATACGGCCACTTGACGCCGTAACGGTCGACGACCCATCCGGCCGGAATTTGCAGCGCCGCATACGCCCAGAAAAATGCAGAGTTGAGAGTGCCGCGGTCCACGTCCGACAGGTTGAACGCTCGGATGAAATCCGGCAGCGTCAGGGCCACCGGCAGGTTGGAACGCGAGACGTAGGCAATGATCATGCCGGCGTTCAACAGCGCGATGATGGTCCAGCGCCGGCTGGACCGAGCGCTGGGCGGAGTCACCCAGCTTCCTCATTTACCCGCTGCAATAGCGCTCGCATATAAGCGATGCAGTACGCGGCGCCCGCGCGCAACAAGCCGGTATCGCCGGCGAGCTTGGGCACGTGATCCGGCTCGGCGGCGCCGCTGAAGCCCGCTTGCCGCAACGCCTTCATTGC
>DATLVW010000661.1:0-10098 GCA_035577085.1 Thermoanaerobaculia bacterium | reverse complement strand
GGCTATCCTTCTAAGGTGAGGTTGCCCCGACTCCTTCGTCATCTGCTGCCGGCGGCCATCATGGCCGCCGGCGCTTTTCTTACGGGCGCTCGCAATCTGCAGGCCGCATCGGCGCCTGCTGAACTGCGCGTCATCGTCCGTAATGCCCTGCCAATCGCCCGCTCCTCGGAGACTGTGGAGATTGCCGCTTCCTTGTTTGTTCCTCTCGGCGGCGACCTGACCCGCGTCCACGTCTTCGATCACGACACGGGACGCGAGGTTCTGGCGCAAGCACTCGATCTCGACGGAGACGGCAAACAGGAGAGCCTGATCTTCCAGACCGACATGAAACCCATGGGCGCGCGATCGTTCGATCTTCGAACTGGCGAGCGGGTGACCTACAAGAAGGAAGACTTCCACGTTTACGGACGGTTCGTCCGCGAGCGGTACGACGACTTCGCCTGGGAGAACGATCGCGTTGCCCACCGGATGTACGGCACGGCTCTGGAGACGTGGCAGAAAGAGCCGCTGACGTCGAGCACCGTCGACGTCTGGCTCAAGCGAACGCGCCGCCTCATCGTCAACGACTGGTACATGGTCGACGACTATCACCGCGATACCGGCGAAGGGGCCGACTTCTATTCGGCCGGCCGAAGCCGGGGCTGCGGGGGCAGTGGTCTCTGGCGCGACGGCAAGCTGATCGTCTCGAAAAACTTTCGCAACTCGCGCGTCCTGGCGAATGGCCCGATTCGGCTGGTCTTCGAGCTTGACTATCCGATCTGGGACGTTGCCGGCGTGCGGTCCGAGACCAAGCGCATCACACTTGACGCCGGACAGAACTTCAACCGGTTCGAGAGCCGCTACGTCGTCGACGGTGTCAACGACCCTACTTACGCAACAGGCATCAAGAAATTCGCCGCGACTGATGTGCGCATGGAGCGCTCCGCGGGATGGATTCGCGCATGGGGACCGGTCGTTGGCGGTACCGGCAAATTCGGTTGCGCCATCGTCATCGATCCCGCCGCGATCGTCGACGTGACCGAGGCGGATGGTAATCACCTGATCGTGGCAAAGACACCAGCCGTCTACTATGCAGGCACCGGCTGGGACAAGAGCGGCGATTTTGCGGATGTCAGCGATTTCGACAAGTACGTCGAGCAGTTCGCGCAACGAGTGAAGTCACCGTTGCGGGTTGAGGTCGTGGACGGTCGCTAACGTGCAAATTGGCTCTTTCTTGATTCACCACAGAGACACAGAGGACATAGAGGACCTCGGTGCTCTCTGCGCCTCTGTGGTGCGTGCTTCCTGGACATAATCAATGACCGAGTTAGCCAGACTCTTACGCACCCTGCTTGCGCTCAGCACGCTTCTCGTCAGCGTTTCAGCAACTGCGGAGACAACCGATCCCTGGGCAGCAGTCCCCGGAATTCTCGCCCGTATCGTTCCGCCAAGCTTCCCCTCTCGCGACTTCGTCATCACGAAGTTCGGCGCGCACGACGGTGCTGACGCCAGCGTGGCCATCGCCAAAGCGATCGATGCATGTGCGCACGCCGGCGGTGGTCATGTCATCGTTCCGAAGGGCGACTACATCACCGGGCCGATTCGTCTGCAAAGCCACGTCGATCTGCACATCGATGCCGGCGCGACCCTCCGCTTCAGTCAGGATCCGTCGCGCTACCCGCTCACGCTCACCCGATGGGAAGGCGTCGAGTTGATGAACTACGCGCCGCTGATCTCCGCCCTTGATTGCGAAGACGTCGCCATCACCGGCGAGGGAACGCTCGACGGCCAGGCCGATGAAACGCATTGGTGGAACTGGAAAGGGGAGAAGGAGCCGCGGCTTCAGAGCGCCGATCGGAACGCCCTGTTCAAGCAAAACGACGAAGCGGTTCCGGTCGCACAGCGCGTCTATGGCTCTGGTCACTTCCTGCGGCCGACATTCGTCGAGCCGCTTCGCTGCACGAACATCCTCATCGAAGGCGTCACCATCCGCAATGCGCCGTTCTGGGTCTTGCATCCGACACTCTGCACGAACGTTACGATCCGTCGCGTGACGGTGTTCGGGCACGGCCCGAATATGGACGGCTGCGATCCGGAATCATGCCGCGACGTTCTCATCGAGGATTGCGTCTTCGACACCGGCGACGATTGCATCGCCCTGAAATCGGGCCGCAACGCCGACGGCCGCCGCCTCAACGTACCGATCGAAAACGTGGTGATCCGCGGATGCCGTATGAACGGTGGCCACGGCGGCATCACCGTCGGAAGCGAGATCAGCGGCGGCGCGCGGAACATCTATGCCGAAAAGAACCGGCTCGACAGTCCGATCCTCGAGCGCGGGCTTCGCATCAAAACGAACAGTGCTCGCGGGGGGATTGTCGAAAACATCTTCGCGCGTGACATCGAGATCGGAACCTTGATGTTCGCTCCGATCGAGATCGACCTGCGGTACATGTCCGAGACCGGTACGTTCGTCCCGACCGTGCGTAATATCGTCGTCGAGCGAATGCACTCCATGCACAGCCAGTACGGCCTTTACATTCGCGCCTTCGACAAGACGCCGCTTCGAGGAGTCGTCGTTCGCGATTCCGCATTCCGCGGCGTCGCGAACGGACACGTGATCGAGGGAGAGGTCGATCTGACACTCACCGACGTCACAGTGGAAACCGCGCCTGCACCGAAACCTGAGAAGAGGAAACCATGACAGTCGACCTGGCGGCCATCGAGCCGCGGACGTGCGTTGTACGCGACACCGGCGCGAGACGGGGGCGGCACATCACCGTCACGCCGGAAACGACGTCCGCGCGCCATCTTCACTTTGGCCGCATCGTGCTCGAAGCGTCGGACGCTGCGGTGACCTTCTCGACCGGAGAGCTTGAAACTGCATTCATCTGTCTGAAAGGGACGGCGACGATCGCAGCCGGCGGAACGACATACGACCTCGCGCGCTATGACGCGCTCTATGTTCCGCGCGACAGCGATGTGACCGTTTCGGGCAATTGCGATGTCGCGGAGCTCGCCGCGCCGGTGGACAATCGTTATCCCATCCAACTGGTTCGATTCGCCGACGTGCAGAACGACGCCAGTCTTCACTTTCATACCGGCGGCCCTTCATCGGAGCGTGACGTCAACATCGTCATCGGGAAGAACATCGATGCCGGCCGGATCCTGGCCGGGGTCACCTTCAGTCATCCCGGCAATTGGACTTCATGGCCGCCGCACGAGCACGCGCGCATGCTGGAGGAGGCCTACCTCTACATCGATATGCCGGAACCAGGCTGGGGTCTGCAGCTCGTGTACAACGATCCGCGCAACCCGGAACTGGTTGCGGTCGTCCGTGAAGGCGACGTCGTGCTCATGCCGCAGGGCTATCACCCGAACGTCTCCGCGCCCGGAGGCACGATCAACTTTCTCTGGATGATGGCCGCCATCCGCGAGGGGGACGATCGGCAGTTCGGCGTCGTCAACGTGCAGCCGGAGTATGCACAGGGTGGGTCGGGGCTGGAGGCTTCGCGAAAGTGAAGATCAACGACGCCGCCGATTGCCGCTTCGACCTCGTGAGTCTCGGCGAAGTCATGCTTCGTCTCGATCCCGGTGATGGCCGCGTCTCAACGGCGCGCTCCTTTCAGGTGTGGGAAGGCGGCGGCGAGTACAACGTGGCCCGAGGACTGCGCCGCTGTTTCGGATTGCGCACCGCGATCGCCACCGCGCTCGTCGATAACCCGGTCGGCCGCCTCGTCGAAGATCTGATGCTGCAGGGAGGCTGCGACCTCTCACTGCTGCGATGGGCCGCGGACGATGGCGTCGGCCGTTCCGCGCGCAATGGTCTCAACTTCACGGAGCGCGGCTTCGGCGTGCGGGCCGCGATGGGGTGTTCCGACCGCGGGCACACCGCGATCTCGCAACTGAAGCCGGGCGACATCGATTGGGAGAGTCTCTTCGCGAGTGGTGTTCGTTGGTTTCACACTGGCGGCATTTTCGCGGCGCTGTCGGAGACGACTCCACTGGTCGCCCGCGAGGCGATGGAAGCGGCTCGCCGGCACGGCGTCATTGTTTCCTACGACTTGAACTTCCGGCCATCGCTTTGGAAGGGCATCGGCGGCGCAGAGAAAGCGCGTGCTGTCAACCGTGAACTTGTCAGCTTCGTCGACGTTCTCTTCGGCAATGAAGAAGACTTCAGCGTTGCCCTCGGGTTCAACATCGAAGGGGTCGACGAACACCACGCGACGCTGCCTGCCGACGCGTTCAGGCAGATGATCGGGCGCGTGTGCGCCGAGTTCCCCGCTCTTCAGGTTGTGGCCACCACCTTGCGCGTGGCACACACCGCTACACGCAACGACTGGGGCGCGATCGCCTGGTGTGATGGCGAGTTCCACGAAGCCTTAACCCGCACCGACCTCGAAGTTCTCGACCGTGTCGGCGGCGGCGATTCCTTTGCCTCGGGCCTCATCTACGGGCTCCTGACGGGACGCGGGCCCGCGTGGTCCGTCGAATGCGGCGCGGCGCACGGTGCGCTGGCGATGACGACACCCGGCGACACGAGCATGGCCACGCTGGCCGAGGTCGAACGTGTGATGAAAGGTGGAACCGCTCGTGTCAGCCGTTGATCGAATTCGCGAAGTGGGCATCGTTCCGGTGGTGCGAGCGACATCCGCCGCCGAGGCGCTCGAGGCCGTCGAGGCGATCCGCGCCGGCGGGATTCCCATCCTCGAGATCACCCTCACTGTGCCCGGCGCGGTGAAGATCATCGCGGAGCTCACGGGCCGCTTCGGTGACGAGACGCTGATCGGTGCCGGCACCGTACTCGATGCGGAGTCCGCGCAAGCCTGCATTGATGCCGGCGCCCGCTTCGTCGTCAGTCCATCGCTCGACATCCCCACCATCGAGCTCTGTCGCCGCCTCGGCGTCGCCATCTTCCCCGGTGCATTGACTCCGACCGAGATCGTGACCGCGTGGAAAGCCGGCGCGGATGCGGTGAAAGTCTTCCCCGCCAACGCCCTCGGCGGTCCGACCTATCTGAAGTCGATCAAGGCCCCGCTGCCGCAGATTGCGCTGATCCCCACGGGCGGCGTGTCGCTGAAGAACGCCGCCGATTTCATCGCCGCCGGCGCTTTCGCCCTCGGCGTCGGCGCCGACCTCGTCGACCTGGCCGCCCTTCGCAGAGGCGAGGCGAGCAGCATCACCGAAAAAGCGAGAGAGTACGTGGCCGCGGTTGCTTCCGCACGGGGCTCGGCCTAGCTATACCTGGCTGGCCAAAGGAACGATGGGATGCTCGTGGCTGCATGCCCCCCGTAACTCACCGGGATGAGGGGCGTCGAAAGATGGGACAAAACACGTTCTTTGCGAGCGTGACCTGATCGAAAAGGCATCCTTGCCCAGTTTTTTTGCGAAGGTTGGCGCGACAGGCAAACGCCCCTCATCCGGCTTCGAACGCTCGATTGGGAGCACGTTGCCCGGCAATTCGGTGCAAGTGTGAGAAATGCGGGCCAAAGGACGGGAGAGGGCGGTAATAAGTCGGAATGTTTTGTTCCGATGTCGGAACAGATCATTCCGATGCCGGAACAGATCATTCCGATGTCGGAACAAATCATTCCGATGTCGGAACAAATCATTCCGATGCCGGAACAAATCATTCCGATGTCGAAACGAATCATTCCGATGTCGAAACGAATCATTCCGATGTCGGAACGAATCATTCCGATGCCGGAACAAATCATTCCGATGTCGAAATGCTCGGTTCCGATATCGCAATCGCCGTTTCCGACTGCGCGGCAGGCGCGACGCACGCCGACTCCCAGCCAAGCCACGTGCGAATTGCTTGAAAACACGGCAGATGCGCTGATCTAGTGCTCCTCCGCGTTCGTTCATCTCTCGGGGATGGCGATCTCGAGACTGGAGATCGAGATCAGAACGAAGGGGGTCGTGACCTCGGGGAAGGAGAACGCGACCTCCGACCCTCAGGTGCCTTCTCCCCCTCGAGAAGCGGGGGAGAAGGCGCTCGATTGGAACGAGTTGCGGTTAGCGGATGAGGTCGCGCAGTTCCTGAATGTGCGTGCCTTTCACGTGTGTCGTTCCGGCGGTGATGGTTGGGTCTGTGTAGGTTGGCGTCACTCCGATGGCGCTGAGCACTGGGGCCAGGGCGGTGCGCAGCTCGGTCACGTGAACTGCTTTGATCTGTGCTCCCGCTCCGAGGGACGGATCGGTGAACGCGAATGCCGTCAGACCGACGCTTGCGCGGGCCGCGTTGATGGCAGTCCGAAGCTCGGTGATGTGGATTGGTCTGATGAGCGTCGGGCAGGCGATGAGCGATGGATCGGTGAATACGATCGTCGTCGCGGGATCGATGGCTGAGTATCCCGAGGCGGTGGTGTCGGCCTTGATAGCCCGCACCTTGTAGAGGTAAGTCGTCGACGGTGTCAGACCGGACTCCGAGAACGTGGCGAGAGTGTTCGTTCCGCGCAACGTCCAGTTCGTGTTGTCTGTGCTGCGATAGATCTCGTAGTGATCGGCGGTGGCGACGGTTGCCCAGAGCATGCTCACGCTCGTCGTGCTTGTGGCGGCGGCGCTGAAGTATGGCGGCGCACCGAACGGTGCTTGTTGCACGGTGACGTCGGCGGTCTTCGAATCCGAGCAGCCAAAGGAATTCGTCACGGTGACGAAGAGCGTGAGCGTGCCGGCCGGGCCCGCGGTGAATGTGATGATGCGCGTGCCATTGCCGGATGTGATCGTGCCGCCGATGATGCTCCAGGCGAAGGTCGCACCGGTGCACTCATGGATCACTGAGGCGGTACCGCTTGCACCGGAGTACATCGGCGACGGGACGCTGATCGTCACGTTCGGCTTCGGGTTGACGGTGATGATTGTCGCCGCCGACTGGGCGCTGGTGCAGCCGCTTGCCGTCGTGGTGACGCTGTAGGCGCCTGCGAGCGTAGCGACGGTGGTCTGGCTCGTTTCGCTGCCGAGCAGCACGCCGTTGCGGTACCACTGGTTGCCTGTCGCGCTGCTCGATGTGAGCGTCACGCTTCCGCCTTCACAGAACGTTGTGGAGCCGCCGGCACTGATGGTCGGTGTGGCGGGAATCGGATTGACGGTTACGGTGGTGGGCGCCGACGGGGCGCTGTTGCAGCCGTTCGAGACCACGACGGTGTAATTGCCGGATGCGGTGGCGCTGTAGGTCTGGTTGGTGGCGCCGGTGATCGGGTTGCCGCCGAGGAACCACTGGTAGCCGGTGGCGCTGCTCGAGGTCAGCAGGACGCTGCCGCCATTGCAGAATGTCGTCGGCCCACCGGGTGTGATGGTTGGTGTGGCAGGAGCGGGGTTGACGGTGACACTGATTGCCGCCGACGGGGCGCTGCTGCAGCCGCTGGTGGTCACGACTACGGTGTAGTTCCCGCTGGCGACGGCGCTATACGTGTTGCCCGTCGCGCCGGTGATCAGGCCTGCGTTCAGGTACCACTGATTGCCGGACGCTGCGCTCGATGTGAGTGTGACGCTGCCGCCGGCGCAGAAAGTCGTCGGGCCGCCCGGTGTGATCGTAGGAGTCGCAGGAGTCGCGTTCACGACGACACTGGTTGATCCTGCGGCGGAGGTGCAGCCGCTGACGGTCACGGTAACGGAGTAGCTGCCCGCATCGGCGACGGTGGCGTTGGAACGCGTGGGATTTTGTTGCGATGACGTGAAGCTGTTCGGACCGGTCCAGGAGTAGGTTGCGCCAGCTACGGTCGGCGCGAAGAGAGAGATGGTCGCGCCTTCGCAGTACGGTCCGCCGTTGGTGGCGGTTGGTGTGGCTGGCGTCGCGTTTACGACGACGCTGGTCGATCCGGCCGCGGAGGTGCAGCCGCTCACGGTCACGGATACAAAGTAGCTGCCCGCATCAGCAGTTGTCGCTCCGGAGCGCGTCGGGTTCTGTAGCGCGGACGTGAAGCCGTTCGGACCGGTCCATGAATACGTTGCACCGCCGACGGTTGGCGTGGAGAGCGAGATGGTTGCCCCTTCGCAGTACGGTCCGCCGTTGGAAGCCGTCGGCGTGGCGGGTGCTGGATTGACGACGACGCTCGTCGTTCCGGCAGCGGAGGTGCAGCCGTTGACGGTGATCGTCACGGAGTAGGTTCCCGCGTCGGCGGCCGTGGCGTTCGAGCGGGTCGGGTTCTGTAGAGCCGAGGTGAATCCGTTCGGACCGGTCCATGAATAGGTAGCACCACCGACCGTCGGAGTGGAGAGCGCGATCGTGGCGCCTGCGCAGTAGGGGCCGCCGTTGGAAGCCGTTGGAGTTGCCGGCGTTGCATTGACAACGACGGTGGTTGATCCGGCTGCGGACGCGCAACCGTTCACAGTCACGGTGACGGAGTAGCTGCCCGCATCAGCGACGGTGGCGTTGGAGCGCGTGGGATTCTGAAGCGCCGACGTGAAGCTGTTCGGGCCTGTCCATGCGTATGTCGCACCGGCGACAGTCGGGGTCGAGAGCTGGATGGTCGCGCCTTCGCAGTACGGTCCGCCGTTGGAAGCTGTTGGCGTTGCCGGCGTTGCATTGACAACGACGGTGGTCGATCCGGCTGCGGACGCGCAGCCATTCACGGTCACGGTGACGGAGTAGCTGCCCGCATCAGCGACGGTGGCGTTGGAGCGAGTGGGATTCTGAAGCGCCGACGTGAAGCTGTTCGGTCCGGTCCAAGAATACGTTGCACCGCTTACTGTCGGCGTGGAGAGTGAGATGGTGCCGCCTTCGCAATACGGTCCGCCGTTAGAGGCTGTCGGCGTTGCCGGCGTTGCGTTGACGACGACGGTGGTCGATCCTGCCGCGGATGTGCAGCCGTTCACGGTCACGGTGACGGAGTAGCTGCCTGCATCAGCCGTTGTGGCACCCGACCGAGTGGGGTTCTGCAGCGCCGAGGTGAAACTGTTCGGACCAGTCCAGGCGTAGGTCGCGCCGCTCACGGTTGGTGTGGAGAGCGCGATCGTTGCGCCTTCGCAGTACGGTCCACCATTCGAAGCGGTTGGCGTGGCCGGGATTGGATTGACGACGACGCTTGTCGATCCCGCTGCCGAGGGGCAGCCGTTGACGGTCACCGTGACGGAGTAACTTCCTGCATCGGCAACCGTGGAGTTGGAACGCGTTGGGTTTTGAAGGGCCGATGTAAATCCGTTCGGGCCGGTCCAGGCGTAGGTCGCACCGCTCACAGTCGGCGTGGAGAGAGAGATCGTCGCGCCTTCGCAATAGGGACCGCCGTTCGACGCGGTTGGCGTGGCAGGAGTGGGATTGACCACGACGTTCGTCGTGCCGGCGGCCGAGGTACAGCCGCTGACGGTAACCGTCACCGAGTATGTTCCCGCGTCTGCCGTCGTGATGTTGGCGCGCGTCGGGTTCTGCTGCGCCGAGGTGAAGCCGTTCGGACCGGTCCACGCGTAGGTTGCACCGGCGACGGTGGGAGTGGAGAGAGAGATCGTTCCGCTCTCACAGTAGGGGCCTCCGTTCGATGCGCTTGGCGTCGCCGGAATCGGATTGACGACGACGCCTGTCGTCCCTGCGGCGGATGTGCATCCGCTCACCGTGACGGTGACGGAGTAGGTCCCTGCATCTGCCGTGGTGGCGTTCGACCGGTTCGGATTCTGCAATGCCGAGGTGAAGCCGTTCGGGCCGGTCCACGCGTAGGTCGCGCCGCTCACGGCCGGCGTCGAGAGTGAGATCGTGGCGCCTGCGCAGTACGGGCCACCGTTGGATGCGGTGGGTGTGGCTGGAGTCGGATTGACGACGACCGAAGTCGTGCCCGCTGCCGAGGGGCAGCCGTTGACGGTCACCGTCACAGAGTACGTGCCGCCATCGGCGGAGGTGGCGTTCGTGCGCGTCGGATTCTGATCGGTCGATGTGAAGCCGTTCGGGCCGGTCCAGGCGTAGGTCGCACTGGCCACAGTCGGAGTCGACAGTGAGATCGTCGCGCCTTCGCAATAGGGACCGCCGTTCGACGCGGTTGGTGTCGCCGGTGCCGGGTTGACCGCTACGTCGGTCGTGCCGGCAGCTGAGGAGCAGCCGCTGACGGTAACCGTCACCGAGTAGGTTCCGGCATCCGAAGTCGTGGCGTTGGCGCGGGTCGGGTTCTGCTGTACTGAGGTGAAGCCGTTCGG
>DATLVW010000660.1:0-2134 GCA_035577085.1 Thermoanaerobaculia bacterium | reverse complement strand
CCTGATACTCGAGCCACTTCCCTCGTACCGCGGTGATGCCGTACGCCTTCTCGAGCAGGCTTTGCAAGGCGAACTTCCCCAGCGTCACGATCACGCGCGGCTGGATGATCTCGACCTGTTGGCGAATGTACGGCCGGCAGGCGTCCAGCTCATCGGGCTCCGGATTGCGATTCTCCGGCGGACGGCATTTGATGACGTTGGCGATGTAGACATCGTCGCGGGTGAGCTTCATCGCTTTGATGATGTCGGTGAGAAGCTGGCCGGCGCGGCCGACGAACGGTTTTCCCTGCTCGTCCTCGTCGCGTCCCGGCGCTTCGCCGATGAACATGAGGTCCGCGTTTGGATTGCCGACGCCATACACGACCTGCGTGCGCGTCTTCGCCAGCTCGCACTTCACGCAAACGCTGGCAATCGCTTCGAGCTCGCCGAGGAGCGTCTTCGCCTCCAAGCTTCTCGCGTCGTCCTGAACCGCGGGCGGCGGCGCATTGCGAAGATCGAGATGGGTGAAGCCAAGGTCGCGGAGGAGGGTCAGCTCGAGACGAAGTTCATCGTTCATCAGCCGCGAATTATCCCTCGGTCAGGCCAACCGCTGCACAATCAGATCGAGGATGCGGTTGGCCACCACGATCTTGGGAGCACGCTCGATGTTCGTCGACGATCCGTCGCGGGCGATGACCGTGACCGCGTTCTGATCGGAATCGAAACCGATCGAGGGATCGGCAACGTCATTGGCCACGATGAGGTCGGCGTTCTTGCGGACGAGCTTCTCGCGGGCGCTCGCCTCGACGGAGTCAGTCTCCGCGGCAAAGGCGACGACGAAAGGACGCGGCGACGTGGCGCCGATCTCGGCAAGGATATCCGGCGTCTTCCTGAGCGTGAGCGTGGTCTCTTCTACGCCAGCCTGCTTCTTGATCTTCTGCGTCGAGACCGTTACCGGCGTGAAGTCGGCCACCGCGGCCGCTTTGATCACGATCTGCTGCGCGGGAAGCGCTTCCATCACCGCGGCGTGCATCTCCGCTGCTGTGGTGACGCGCGTGATGGCAACGCCTGCCGGTGCCGGAATTGCGGTCGGCCCCGAGACCAGCGTCACTTTCGCTCCCCTTCTCCTGGCCGCCTCGGCGATGGCATATCCCATCTTTCCCGACGAGCGGTTGGAGATGTAACGGACGGGATCGATCGGCTCGCGCGTCGGACCGGCAGTAACGAGGATGGCCTTCCCTTCCAGGTCGAGCGCGGCGAACTGCTGCTTCACGAACTCAGCGAGCACTGGCGGATCGGGCATCCGTCCCGAGCCTTCGTCGCCGCAGGCCAGAAGACCGCTGTCGGGATCGAGAACGATCACGCCGCGCTCGCGAAGGTAGGCCATGTTCATCTGCACGGTTTGATGCTGGAGCATCGAGGTGTTCATCGCCGGAGCGACCACGATCGCGCCGCGATGCGCGATGGCGTACGTGGAGAGAGCATCGTCGGCGATTCCGACGGCGAGCTTGGCGAGGATGTTTGCCGTGGCTGGCGCAATCAACAGCAGATCGGCCCAGCGCGCCAGGTCGATGTGATCGACGCCGCCGTGCCCGGAGTCGCCCCACTGCTCGATGATGACGCCGTGCCCGGAGACGGCCGCAAGCGAGAGCGGCGACACGAAGCGCGCCGCATTTGGTGTGAGGATGACGCGAACGTCCGCGCCGACGTCGCGCAGGCGCCGCACGACATCCGGCGCTTTGTACGCCGCGATCCCGCCGGAGACGCCGAGGACGATGTGCATGTGTTTGTGGGGGGTGGGGAGTAGGGGGTGGGGGGTGGGAGAGAGAAGCAGATCACGCCTGCTTTTCTGCGACACCCGACGACACCCGACTTCCCTTCTCTACAACGATCGCGGAGTGGTGAGTAACGCATGCGAGAGACGCGCGTAAGCTGCGTGCTTCTCCCCCACACCCCACCCCCCACTCCCCGTGCCTACTCAGTTTCCAGCGCGGTCGTTTCTTCTTCCGGCGGGGTGAGCTGCCACTTCACCTGGTTCTTCTCGATCTCTTCCATGGCGATGCGCGTCGGCTTGGCGTGTCTGCTCTTGCTCTTCGGCATGGAGCCTTGTACGAGCTGCTCGGCGCGCTTGGCCACGAGCAGAACGTAACGGAAT
>DATLVW010000659.1:0-3556 GCA_035577085.1 Thermoanaerobaculia bacterium | reverse complement strand
GTCTGGCCAGCTCGTTCAAGTTCGCCAACACCGGTGCCGTCGTCGGCGCGTTCCGTCAGGACCGCGCGGTCGGCATCATGGGCATGATGGGGGAGAAGGCCGACATGATCCCGGTCGACCTCGAAGTCGAAGGGAGCGGCGCCGCGCAGAAGTATCACGTTGATGTGCTGCGCCACTCGCAGCTCACGCCGCTGATCCTGGCCATGGCCGCGGACACCGTCGTCGCCAGCGCCCAGCGCGCCGCCGGCGAACGAACAGTGATGCTGGAGTCGGAGATCAAGATCAAGGGCTACCCCGAGCCGATCGTCCTTCGAGAAGGTTGGGCCGGCGCGCAGGCACGGCAGGCCATCCCGTCGTATCTCGCGGTCGTCGCCGGCTATGTCATGTCGAACGAGTTTCATACCGCCGACATCGAGTCGGTGAAGATTCACTTCCGCCACACCGATGACCTCAAGATCGCCAAGATCCTCGAGGCCTCGTTGGCGATGCCGTCGAACGGACACATCCACGCCGGCGACACCGTGGCAGTGCGCGCCGTGCTCAAGCCGTATCGCGGCGAGGCGTTCGTCGATACGTTCGATGTCAAGATTCCCGACGACCAGGCAGCGGGCACCGCGTACCTCCTCGTCGGCAGCGGGTCAGTGCTGAATCAGGTCGACTTTATGCTCGTGCCACCCGATCCGCGCAGTCTCGATCAGGTGATCGCCGTTCTGCGCCGGCTCCGCCCATCCACCGAGCTCACCCTCGGCCTCTACGAACCGACCGACGGCGCCGTCACAGCCGGCGTCTATCTCCCAAATCTACCTCCGACCATGCGGGCCATCGTCAGCAGCGATACGTCGAACGGACCGCAAGCCCCCGTCCGCTACCATGCCTCACAGCACATCGCACATCCGCTCGGCTACATCGTCGACGGCGTCGTGAAGATCGATCTGGATGTGAAGCCGACGATTTAGAGGCAGAGATCAGGGATATCAGCGATCAGAGATCAGGGGGGCTAGAGATCAGTAACCAGAATGTGCGGATCTCCGTAGAAGTTGGCGAGATCTCTTGTCTCTAAGTTTCGCAAAATGTAAGTCGACCAACGATCAGAGGCCGGAATCAGAGAACTAGAATGCGCACGATTGCCCTGATCTCTTGTCTCCAATCTCTCGTCTCTGATCTTCTGCCCTGATCTCTTGTCTCTGATCCCTTGTCTCCAGCCTGACTCTCACACTTCTGTAGCTAAAGGAACTTTCATGCGCCGAGTCGCTGCGCTCGTAATCACGCTGTTCACTGCTTCGACCCTCTTCGCCGTTGCGCCGCAGTTCTGGCGTGTTCGCAATGCTGAAGACTTTCTTGCCGGCGACATCGAGGGCTTTGCCGTCACCTCGCGCGGCGAGCTTCGTCCCGGCCCTTCGCTGAAGAAAATCGCCACGTTCACCGATCCGTTCGTCCTATCGCAGGTCGGCGCGCCGAATGGCGATCACTTCTTTGGCACCGGCAACGAAGGGAAGGTCTACCGCCTGCACGGCACGGAGCTGAAGGCGGTCTACACGGCGCCGGAGCCCGAGGTTTATGCGGTGGCGTTTCATGACGGGGCGGTGTACGTAGGAAGCTCGCCGAACGGAAAGGTCTACCGCGTCGATCCGAACGACGGCAAGTCGACGGTCTTCTTCGATCCGAAGCAGGCCTACATCTGGGCGATGGAGTTCCTCCCGAACGGCGATCTCGCGGTCGCCACCGGCGTCGATGGAAAGCTGTTTCGCGTCACGCCGAAGGGCGAAGGGAAGGTTCTCTTCGACTCGCCGGAGACGCATCTGCGCTGCCTGGCGGTGAAGAAAGACGGAACGCTGCTCGCCGGCGGATCGGCGAAAGGACGCATCTACGAGATCCGTCCCGACGGCGGAGCGCACGCGTTGTACGACTCGCCGTTGTCCGAGATCTCATCGATCTACGTCGACGCGAACGGCATCGGGTGGGCGTCGGCCGCAAGCAACATCCTGCCGTCGACCGCTCCGGTGAAAGCGACTGCGCCCAAGCCAGCAACGCAAACAACCGCGCCCTCGGCATCGACCACCGCATCATCCGGCGAACAGAAGAAAGAGGAACCGACCGGCAGCGTCGAGGTCAGCATCGGTATCGACGATTCAGCGGCCGGTTCCGCAGGCAGCGGCGAGATCTACAAGATCAATCCTGACGGCTTCGTCGAGCTCGTCCGCAAGTTCGAGCACGAGATGGCGTACGGAATCACGGGCGGCCCGAACGGATCGATCCTCCTCGCCACCGGCCCGCAAGGCCGCATCTACCAGTTGAATGACGGTGAGGTCTCGCTCGTCGGCAGCGTTCCCGAGAAGCAGGTCGTCTCGATCTCGACCGTCGCCGGCCAGACGCTCATCACGACGACGAACAGCGGCGCGGTGTACCGGATGGAGAGTGGGCCATCGGCCAAAGCGGAGTTCCGATCGGCGGCGAAAGATGTGGAGCGTTTCTCGCGCTTCGGACACTATCGAATCGAAGGCGACAACCTCGGCGATGGTCATCTCGCTATCGCCTTCCGCTCCGGCAATACGCGCACTCCGGACGCGACCTGGAGTCCGTGGAGCGCAGCGTCGTCTACGAGCGATGGTCCGGTCGACGTTCCTGCCGGACGCTACGTGCAGTGGAAGTTGACAATGCCGAAGCCTGTGGCCAACGTATCGGTCGACGAAGTGACGGTCGCTTTCATGAATCGCAATGTCGCTCCGGTCATCGACACGGTGGTCGTGCAGGATCCGGCAGTCGTCTACATCACCGGCAGCTACCCGCAGTCGCCGCAAGTCGTCGAGGCAACGAATCCCGACGAGTACGGCATCTTCACCAGCCTCGACACGCCGCGCGACAGGAACGAGCAGGGCAAGAAGGTCTATCGCCGCGGTTACCGCACCGTGACCTGGCGCGCGCACGACGACAACGGCGACGCGCTTCGCTACACACTATCGTTCCGCAAGGTGGGGAGCGAGAAGTGGCTCCGCCTGCGGGAGAACTTCGAGGAGTCGTCGCTGAACTTCGATACCTCGCAACTGCCGGACGGCAACTACGAACTGCGTTTGTCCGTGACCGACGCGCAGGACAATCCCGAGCACGGACTCACCGACGTCAAAGAAGGCATCCAGATCGTCGTCGACAACACGCCGCCGGCGATCACGGCCACGAACGAGGGCGACGACGTCGTCATCCACGTGTCGGACAAGCGCTCGCCGATCGGGAAGGTGGAGTACTCAGCCGACGCGGAGAAGTGGATCCGCCTCACGCCGGTCGACGGCATCGGCGATTCCCCGAACGAGACCTACCGCATCAAACGAAGCGCCGTCGCCGGCAAGTTCGTGATCGTCCGCGCTGTCGATGCGTTCTTCAATGTGGGGACGGAGTCGATCGCGTTACCGTAGAAGCGTTTTCACCACAGAGACACAGAGGACACAGAGCAGAATCCAACTCTGTGCCCTCTGTACTACTAACCAGCGGTTTCTGCGCGCGACGCAAAGATTTTCACCAAAACTGATTGGTTGCAGATTTGGTGGGTTTCATTTGGTTGCGG
>DATLVW010000658.1:0-13629 GCA_035577085.1 Thermoanaerobaculia bacterium | reverse complement strand
GCACGTCCTATACGGTCGACGTTGTGCCGGAGAGTCTCGGTGAGCACCTCACCCGCGAAACACACCCCGGCTTCGCGGCGCACGAGTATCAGGCGACCCGGACGTTCTTCGAGTGGTTTGGCATCAAGCGTCCCTCCATTCCGCTGCTCAATCCAGAGTTCCAGAATCCACTCTTCCTCAAGCTGTTCTGCAAAGGGATTAAGGACGCCGGCTTGACGGAGATGCCGAAGGGGCTGCACGGCGTCACGCAGATGTTCGACTTCCTCCTCGATGCAGTGAACCAAAAGTTGAGCGGGCCGGACCAGTTGGATTTCGACCCGAAGAAACACCTTGTCCACGAGGCGTTGCGCAGCGTCGCGCAGCAACTCGCTTCGTCGGCGAGTCACTTTCTCACGCGTAACGAAGCACAGGCGACGGTGGATGCGCACTTGCCGAATCGCACGTATAACAATTCGCTCTTCGCGCGGCTCTTATCTGAGGGCCTGCTGACGGAGGAGCGGGTGTGGCGACCGGAGGGCCTTCGCGAAGGAATCCGCTTCGCGTACGAGCGGCTACAGGATCACCAGATCGCGAGCTATCTCATCGACATGCACGTAGCGGAAGACGATATCGCCACTGCGCTCGAACCGGAGCAGCCGTTGGGCGCTCGCGTGCGCGAGTACACACGCGAATGGACCTTTGGGCTCATCGAGGCGCTGTCGATCCAGGTTCCAGAGCGGTTCGGCGTCGAGCTTGCGGACGTGATGCCCGATGCGGCTGACTCCTCGCCGATCAGACGCGCATTTATCCGCAGCCTTCTATGGCGGCGGCCGCAGGCCATCGGCGAACCTGCGAAGAAGTATCTCCGCGCAGGTCTTACGCAGGCAGAGTTTGACGAGCTGCTCGACGTGGTACTCACGGTAGCTGCGAATCCCGATCATCCCTTCAATGCCGATTATCTGCACGCACGTCTGATGCGGGACCCCATGCCAGAACGGGATGCATGGTGGTCGATCTACTTGACTGAGCAGTATGGGGAGCACACCGCCGTTGACCGCCTCGTGGAGTGGGCATGGTCATCGGAAGATAAGAGCCATATCGATGATGAGTCGGTACGTCTTACCGCAACCGCGCTGATGTGGTTTCTCACCACCTCGCACCGACCGCTGCGAGACCGTGCAACGAAGGCGCTCGTTCGCCTTCTCACGCCGCGTCTCCCTGTGCTCGAAAGTCTCCTGACCGCCTTCCGAGACGTGGATGATCCCTACGTTCGCGAGCGGCTGTATGGCATTGCCTACGGATGTGTCCTCAGGAGCAGCGATGGCAATGCGATCGGCGGCATTGCCCAACACGTATTTGAAGACGTATTCAAAGACGGCACACCGACGCCACACATCCTCCTTCGCGACTACGCACGTGGTGTCGTCGAGCGCGCCGCTGCGCTCGGAGTAGATGGAGGGCTCGATCTTGGCCGCGTACGTCCACCGTATAAGAGCGACTGGCCGGAGAATCTCCCCTCCGCGGAGGAACTCAAGAAGAAGTACGACGAGCGACCAGAGGGATCGGGCGATGAAGGATACGCGCAGAGTACGATCTATTTCTCCGTTGCCGGCGGCGGCGATTTCGATAGGTACGTCATCGGCACGAACAGCCACTCCTTCAATTGGAGCGCAATCCGACTCGACGAATCGGTACCGCCCACGAAACGCGAACGGCATGATGCATTCGCTGAAAGCCTCACCGACGAGCAACGAGAGGCGCTTGAGCGCTTTGAGACGGCTTCACACGGCGCGTTTTTCAAGTTACTTACTGCCTCGTATCAACAGCAGCCCGAGGAAGAGACAGAGACAAGCAATCCGGAGGGCGCAGACGAGCCTCGACCACCGCGCGCATTCAGGCGCGTAAGCGACGAGGAGCGAGAGCACATCGAGCAAGAACTGGAACGCGAGATCGCGGATACTGAGAATGCATTTCGCAAGATGCTCGGCCCGGAGGAACTAGAGCGGTTCGAGACGGAGGCACTTCCGTACATCGAACATTCGGGGAAGGAGGAAGAACATCTCTTCGATCTCGGGATTGCGCAGCGTTTTGTTTTGAACCGCGTCTTTGAGCTCGGGTGGACGATTGAGCGATTCGGCTTCTTCGACCGCAATCTCCGCCACGGGAGCGTCGGCCGGGAAGCAAATAAGCCGGAGCGGATCGGGAAGAAGTATCAATGGCTCGCGTGGCACGAGTTCCTGGCGCGTGTAGCCGATCACTTCCAGTACGAAGACCACATGGCCCGCGAGGTACGCAAGTACGATGGCCCGTGGCAGGACTTCGATCGTGATCTCGACCCCTCGCTCCTCATCGCCGCGACCGCTAGCGAGCGTTCCACGTCTGCGGCCGCGTGGTGGTCTCCACTGATGCCGTATGGCGACTGGCGATCGATCGGTAGCGATGCGGCGTGGGTCGCGGAGAGTTCCGACTTGCCGCCTGTCGAACCTCTGATTGCTGCTCAGCGGCCAGATGGTAGAGAGTTTCTGGTACTTGAGACCTATCGCGAGTGGACAGAACCTGCGCCGCCGGGCGTCGAGCGCTATGACATTGAGCGGCGCGAGATTTGGTACATGGTCAAGTCCTACGTAGTGCGGCGCGAGCACGCCGATGCCTTCTATCAGTGGGGCTCACAACAGAATTTCTACGGCCGATGGATGCCGGAGTCGCACGAAATGACCCGCGTCTATTTCGGCGAGCTGTTTTGGGCACCGGCATTCCACTACCACTCCACGCGCCACACGGGACGGCGGGCGTGGGTTGGCGGCGATGAGGAAGACAGTCGACTTCCCGCGCCGGTTCTCGTCTCCACTGATGCTTATATGTGCGAGCACAGCACCTTCGATTGCTCGCTGGATGAAACCGTGAACATCCATCTTCCGGCTGCCGAGTTGGTGGAGTGGATGGGTCTCACGTGGCGTGGCAGGGAGGGTTACTTCGTGGACCAGCACGATGCCGAAGTAGCCTTCGATCCGTCGGTCTTTGAGGCAGGACCGGGCGCAGTTGTTGTTGATCGCGCGCGGCTCTCTGCCATGCTTGAGAAGCAAGGACTGGCGATGATCTGGACCGTTCTCGGTGAGAAGCGCGTGCTCGCTCCGCTGGGAGAGCACCGTACCGCCCCTTACATCATCAGTGGATGCTATCGGCTGCGAGATGGTCAGCTCGAAGGCGCGGTTCGCATCGTCGCTGAGGACGCCGAACGAGCAGGCCCGAGTAACTAGGCTTCAACCATATGCCCAGGCGGTTTTGCGTTCTGGCAAGAAGTTGGAGGATGGCGGGTTGACCGCTATCCTTGAATTCGATGGACGACATCCACTGGTATGAGCGGCTCGGGAACGTTCCCGGTATCACATATGAAGGGCATCCCGACGTTGATCGGCGTGTGCTTCCCCAGCACAACGCCAAGCCTTCTGTGGAGTCTTTCGTCTTTGACGGACGGACCCAGCGATCTCTTTCTTGGAAGACCGAAAGTGGGTCCACGTCTCGATCCCCCGCTGCGGGGTGGAGCGGCGGGGACGATCCGCGCAAGACCTCAGCGCCACAGCTTCTTCGGCGGCTGTATGAGGCTATCGAGCTTCCAGGCACCATCTCTGATTATCACTTCGCGATGCTTGGCGTGTACCAAGCACTCTGGGCACACCGCAAACGTGAGCCGGAGATCCTCCCTGAACTCGAAAAGATCCTCCTGCTCGATATCTCACTCGTCGAAGCGCATCCGAAGAGCATCACGTTTGATACTCAGGGCGAGGAGTTCGTTCCACATGTACCAGCGTTTGAGTACCTCGTTGCACTGTATGAGCGCGAGGGATTCCTTCACGAGGCGCTCGATATTGCAAAGCGAGCGGTGAAAGCCGGCCAGGACTCTTCCGATGAAGAACGGCTGACCGAACGCATCGCTGTGCTCGACGCCGAGGATGAATCCTGAATCGATGGCTCTCGACCTTTCAGCCGCGTCCTATCTCGAAGCTGCATTCGTCCGGTGGGTGTTGGCTCCGGCGGTCACCGCGGATATCCGACCGCATGTTGTCGCCCAAGCCGACGTCGCTGTGCACAGCCACACATACCGAATCGACTACGAGATTGTTGGAGAGACGCAGCGCATCGCGATTGAACTTGATGGATTCGAGTTTCACAGCAACCGATCGGCGTTCACGTATGACCGCATGCGACAGAACGACCTCGCAGCCACGTCGCGCCTCGTCGTTCGGTTCTCCTACGACGCGGTGCGCCTCGATACGGCCCGGTGTGTCGCGCAGCTCCAATCAGTCCTGCAGCTCGATCCGCTCCTCCGACAGTTCATCGTGCAGAATCCCATCATCGAACGTCCTGACATGGACCCCAATCCGCTCCGCGCCCTAGAATCAACGCAGCTACACCGCCCGCCTATGACCTACTTCGATGCCGTCCGCGACAAGATCAGCCAGCGAACGCTCAGGCAATGCCAGACGGAAGCCTTCAGCGCGCTCGGAAACTACTTCCGCAGCGGCGGCACCAACGCCGCCTGTGTCATGTCGGTCGGCGCAGGAAAGACTGCCCTGGGCGTCGCATCCATTCTGGCGTTCACCCAGCGACGTGCGCTCATCGTCACGCCAGGTAGTGTCATCCGCGGCACGTTTGATAAGGCGCTCGACCACGAAGCCGTGGGGAATGCGTTGTATGGGTTCCCGAACGGCCCGCTGATTCCGGGGTGCCCGCCACCAAAGGTGCTGACACTCGACCGAGAAGAGGGAGCGATTCGCTCGATCACGCACGCGATGCTCACCTCGGCGGACGTGATCCTGACAAACTTCCATTCCCTCGGCACGGGCGATGATCCCGATGACTTGTTGGCGAAACTCGCACCCGACGACATCGATATGATCGTGGTTGATGAGGCGCACATCGCCGCGTCCGAGTCCTATCAGCGACTCTTCCGCCACTTCGCCGGCGCACGGACCTTCCTCATGTCTGCGTGCTTTCAGCGGCTCGATGGCAAGCCGATCGACGCCGACGTGGTGTATCGCTACCGTCTCATCGACTCCATCGCCGATGGCAATGCGAAGAACCTGCGCGTGCAGCGCTTCGCGCCTGATGAAGCGCAGTCGATCTACGAAATGGTCTGGCCGGACGGCAGTCGGGAGGAGATTCGCGGTCGCGAGGCGATTCTCAACCTTCTCAAAGATGAGAAGAAGTTGGCGACCATCACGGCGAAGTCGCATGAACCGATCCGCCAGGTGATGCGCGCCGTGCGCACAGCGCTCGATCAGCAAGCGGCGCTCCTCACCCCGGTCAAACCACGGGTCCTCTTTTCTGCGATCGGTGAACGGCATGCGGAGCAGATCGCACGGATTGCCGAGGAGCTTGGAATCCCCTGCGCCCACGTGCACCACTCCATGAGCCCGAGCCGGATCAAGGCGATTCGCGCGCGCTTTGAGCAAGAGTCGGGCGATCTTCAAGGCATCGTGCAATTGAAGATGCTCGGACAGGGCTATGACTTCCCGCCGATTACGGTCGTCGTTCCGATGCGACCGTACGGGAGTTTTAGCGAGTTCTACCAGTTCGTTGGGCGTGGCATTCGCGTTCTCAGTCACCCTGCGCTCAAAGGCCGCGTCGGACCCCCGCAGCAATTCCTCGACATCATCTACCACGCCGAGCTCGGCCTCGACGTGCATATCGAGACCATCTACCGCGAGAACGACATGGACCCGATCACAGAGCACGTGCTCCCGCCGAACTGGAACAGCTCCACGACGGAGCGCGAGCCATTGCCGATCGCTGGCGGCACGAACACGGCGGAGCGGCCGGAGGCATTTGTCTTGTTCCAGCCGGGCGCGATCGAACAGCGCATCGTCCATGACGACGTGCGCGTGGAACAGCGGCGCGACGAGCGAGAGCGGGAAGCGCTTGCACAGCGTTATGCCTCGTACGCGCAAGGCACGTCCTCGCCAGTTACGTTTGAGCAATTCGAGGACATCATGAGGAACCTCCGTGAGTGAGCCATCCTTCGGAGCGCGCATCCGCGAGTGCAGCGTGGAAGATGTTCTTGCGCTTGAACGCGGCTACGCACCTGCCGCTGTTCACGCGCAGCTCGATGGCATCTTGAGCGGGATCATCCGGTCCTCGCTCGACGGGACACGGGTCGCTGTCACGCGCGAAGCGGTGAAGCCGTATGACACGGTGGAGTTGCTGACCCTCGCCGAGGCCGATCGCGCCGTCATCGCAAAAGCCTTCGATCTCGCGGCTCAGCAGGGGCGCGGAGCATGGTTCCTCCCTGATGAGGCCCATCTGAATGTTGGCTGGGCCAACATGCCCCACCATTTCGGCCGATACGAGCGTTTCGCGACAGGGATCGCGCGCGATGAGAGCGGCAAGGTGCGATTCCAAGCCTCGCCGGAAGCCCTCTACTTCTGGTCGGTCCTCAATCCGCTCTTCGACCTTTTGTATCGGCCATTCCAGCTTCGCGGGGCAACCCCGCCCTCTCAGGATCGTGATGAGCAGCGGCATGCATGGGAGGAGATCGACCGTACTTACGATGCGCTTGGACTGCCGGTCGCAGAGGGGCTCGCGGCGATGCGGTTCGGAAGCGGCTGGAGCAAGCTGCGACGAGCCGAGCAACTCGTAGCAAAACGCGCTCTCCTTACTGCACTCCGGGCGAGCGCTCCCTTCGACATCGGCGCGCGCTACCGCGTGTGGGTGACGCAGGAGCTTCTCGCAAAGTATTACGCGAAGACTTCTCGTGGCGTGCCGACGATGCGAAAGGTGCTGACGAAGCCGTTGCAGCGGACGCTCGCAGGGTTCTTTGGTGGCGACTGGCTCTCCTTCCTCGCCTACATCGGTGAGACGCCGAGTTCCGACGAACAGATATCGACGGCCCTCCCCGAACCGCGGCTCTATGTCGGAGCCGCCAGCCGTGCCAAAGAAGTTGCAGCGCGCCACGGTGTTCCAGCCGAAGAAGTGGAACGCATGCTCGCTGCATTCTGGACGAGCAGCACTACCGAATCTCCTGTCCACCAGCGCATCCGCGTGTTGCGCGAGTATTGGGAACACTTCGAAGATGCACACGCGCGTCAAGCGCCCGGTATGCAACCATTGTGGGGATTTGCCGACGACGACAGCGCCGTAAGGCTCAGGGGGCTTGATGACTCCCAAACCGGTCCGCCGTGGTACCACCCCGGCCAATATCGGGCGGTACTTCCTGCATCACTCCTCGCCGACATCGCGCGCCTGTGGAGCGGGGTGTTCATGCCCTCCGCGCCGGATCGGATCGTCACGGCGATCGGGCCGTACGGCGGCATGCTTGCCGCGTTCGGGCCGGCCCTGCGGTTCTGGGACGGTGTAGGTTTGACGGCTTGGTTTGTCTCGGAAGGTCCAATGTCGCGCACCGACATGGCGGGACTCGAGAAGTATCACGAGCGCGACATCGGCGCGCTCAATGTGCTTGGTTGCCCTATCGATGCAAAGATGTTCGCTGAGCTGGTCGCCGCAGAGAACACGCTCGGCAGCCCGGAACCGATTACTGATCCCAAACACAGCTCGAAGATCAACGCGGGCGGGATCACGATTTCGATGACGATGAACGTTGGATCACGACGGGAAGGTTTCGTGCGGCTTCGCGACATCGTGACGAATTACCGTCGGGCGTGGGCCACGAAATTTCTCGACGCGTACCTTCGGGCGCGTTGGGAGAGCGAGATACGCCTGGCTGCGCGCGAATATAACCGACACATCGAAGTGAAGCGCAAAGCTCCAACGGCAAAGCAGTTCGCCAAGTTTGCGGAGGCACCAGCGAATCACTGGTTCGGCGGTGACGTGAGCCTGCTCTATGCCGCCTTCGGGGAGAAATCGCCTGTTGCAACACAGCGAGCCCGCCTCCTCCCCTCTGACACGCAAGCCTTTGCCCTTCGCGTCTTCGAGGCTATTGGCGGAACGAAGACCAGCTGGTCCGCCTTTGCGTATGAGACGGATGGCCCCGAACGAGAACGCCGACAGGCGGAGTGGAATGCACACTGGAAGCGGAAGGATCTCGCGGAAGCGAGCATTCGATATGTTCAGCTGAGGGAGGCGCTGGGCCGACAGCCAAGCATCACGGAGTTTGGTCGGAGCAAATTTGAATACCTCGGAATTGCTCTCCACGACGATCCCGAGGAGGCGTGGAAGGCTTACACCCGTGCGGTCGATAACCTCTTAGCTCTTTGAGGACTGGTGACCACTACGCATCTTATGCGCGGCAGAGGGCTAGCCATTCCGGTCTCGACCTATTTCTGACCAGGGAATAGATACGCCCGTCGGAAGCCAGGATGAATCGCCTCCATCTCGTCAACGACCGTTCCGGCGTAGTCGATGAGTTCAAGGCGGAGCCACTCATCCAGGGGTATCGCATCTTGCTCAGCGGCTGTCATCATCGCGCGGATGAGAAATGCCGGGAGACGAACAGTGAGCACGTCCATCGCCAAGAGCGGAGGCAGGACAGTCTCTGCCTCTGCCCCGAGGGCCTCATGGATCTCGGCGAGGGTCCACCGCCGCATGGCGATGAACGCAACTTGTCGCCAGGTGAAACACCACGTGCCGTTCGAAAGATACGCTTCGCGCTGATCGTCTTCAGCTTCACGCCGCAGCGCGCGGGTCGAAACGCCAACGATTCGCGCAGCCTCGCTCAAACTGTATGACTCAGCACGCTGAAGAAACAGCTCTCGGATGCGCAGCTGCTTCACTTCTACGCCAGCGTTCTTCGTGACATCCGGATGGTTGAAGGCTCGCTTAGGTGTCTTAGCGGAGCAAGCAGAATTCTCTCGTTGAGACGACATGGCGCTTACCTCCTCGTGAGTAAGGGAACGTGGGCCTGGAGCGGTGCGACGTTTACAGGAAGGCGATCAGGAGGCAGGCTGAGAGGCGTCTTCCTCCTCAGCCTGCCTCCCCACCGAACGCAAATGCGGAAAAGTGTCAGAGTCGCTGCCCGTGCGGAGCGACATGACGGAATGGCGGATGAACGACGCCGCGAGCAAGAAGCGGTCAAGTACCTCACGAGAGAGGAGGTTGAGCGCTTCTTCCACTCGATTTCGCAGCGAAAGACACGCGACCTCCTGCTCTTCGATCTCATCTACCGGCACGGGCTGCGACGGAGCGAAGCAGGGCTGCTCAAGCTCGACGACGTGCAAGATGGGAAGATCTGGATTGCGCGCCGGAAGCACGGCGCATCGGCCGCGTATCCGCTCCACCCACGAAGCAAGTACCTGCTGCGTCGTTACCTTTCAGCGCGACCCATCGACTCATCGGCGTACCTCCTCCGCGGCCGTCGCCGGGGAGGCGCACCGCTCTCCGGCGGTGAGGTCAATCGGCTGTTCCACGTCTACGCCGCTCTCGCAGACCTTCCGGCCGATCGCCGCCACGTTCATGTCCTTCGGCACTCGATCGGCGTCCATCTCGCCAATGCGAATTGGGACATCGCGGATGTACAAGACTGGCTCGGACACACCGCGACATCTCATCAACACTCGTGTACTTTCGCATCACCAACAAGCGCCGCGAGGCGAACTACCGAACGACCCTGCGCTCACGCGAAATCGCGCGGACGAACGGCGGCGAGTGACAATCGCGAACGAACGCTTTTCCGCATTTTCGTCAAGTCAGACCCGCCGCCTTCGCTCCCTCGCAAGGATCTCCTCGACCGTTTCTGGCTTGCGTGCAAGCTGCTCGAATCTCTTGAGTCCACGATGTTTCCCCGCAGCCAATGATCCGTGCGTCGGCGTCATTCCATCAGCAAACCAGATCAGACCTGACGGATCGAGAAGGAGCCATGGCATCAGCGTGAAGGCGAGCAGGTGGCTCGCACCCGCGCGCTTCGTCGCTGCGATGAGCTTCTTCATGCGCCCGAGCGGGTCTTTGGCATCGGCGATGATGACGAGCATCCGGAACGTCGTGAAGCCGGTCAGCACATGGAGCCCATTCGAATGGTCAAAGACGCGCGCCCGGTGGGCCTTGCGGTTCTGAAAGTGCGCGAGCGATTCGTTGCTGTTGTGATCGAGCTCGCCGAAGAAGAGATACGGTGTGCCCTTTACCTCCGCAACGAGGACGAGATCAGGCTGGGGCAGCGGCATCGCGCTGTACGTATGCGGGAAAGGCCGCGGCCAGGTGGAGAGCCATGGGATGCGGAGTTTGGGATCGTGTTCAAGCGCGAAGGCAGCATCATTGCTCAGCTCTTGATGGGCGAGGTAGGCCGGCGCGCTGCGCGGCTGCGGGATCGAGAGACTCTTCACCTCATTCGGCAGCATGGTTTGCACGAGCTTCTCGTGCGAAGTCCCTGCGACCATCTTCAGGAATTGTTCGCGCGCCCAGCGCATGGCCTTGGCCGTCGGAAAGGCGTAAATGGGGTGACCACCGAGCGTGAGGTAATCCATGTGCAGGGCCAGCCAGTCGCGCTTAGCGAGTCTCTGCATGCTTCGACCGACCATCGACGGGTGGCCAGGAAAGAGCCAGGAGCGAAGCTGGCGGTAGGAGAGGAGCCGGAGCCGGACTATGAGTTTGATCGCGTCCATGTCACGAACGGCATGGAGGGGAGTCGGCACCGGCTTGGGGGTTCGCGGCACGCGGAGAGGGGTGCCTTCCACTGCCTCGAAGGGTCCTGCCGAGCTGCCGTCTCCGGCCTCGGCACTCGGCAGCGGAAAAACCGAGGAAGAAAGCGGTTCTTCGCCATCGCGATGCCCCTGAACATTATCTATGGGGGTCGCGTATTCGCTCTCGTCGGCCATCGCTGCGGGAGTGCCGCGCGGCTCAACCGAAACACGCTGCGCTGCAACGCTCTCCATAACAGGTGCTTGCGCAGCAGTAAGCGTCTCGCCTTGGAGCACATCAATGGTTGCGCGCTCCTGTTCGCCACGGCGCGCCGCATCCCGAAGCAGCTCTGCCGGGTCATCCTCTTCAGGAACCTCAAACCCGAACGTTGTGACCCCGAAATCCTCAATCGGCGTTTGAGCTTCGACGCGGACGGGTGTGCTCAGGACCGGCACTTCGCGAGGCAATTGGTTCGCTCCGTGATGCGCTGCCGTCTGGAGTACCGCAGCGTGTAAGAGAGGCGGGTGCCGGAGTGCCGTGCAGAGCATCTGGAACTTCTGCACGATCAGGCGATGGAGTGCGCGGAACGAACCGCGGACAGTAGCCATGGGCGTGCGGGTTAGAGATCGAAATGGAGCTTCGACGCTTCCTTTTGATGCTCCCCTGTGAACACGTGCGAGTACCGCTGGAGCATCGCGTAGCTGGAGTGCCCGAGGAGATCCATCGCAACGCGGTCAGGAACGCCACTCATGCGCAGCAGTGTGGCGTAGGTATGGCGCAATGCATGCGGCCGCACCTGAATGCCGGTCTCACGGGAAATCCGCTCGCAGAGACGGCGCACCGGCTCGGCACCGATGCCGCGATTCGCGCGAATATCCGTGATGAACTCCGGGTGGGATCTCTTCGCCCGGCTTCGCTCGCCTATGTACGCGTCAAGGATCTCCACCAACTGCGGCGGCATGTAACAGGTCCGATCCTTGCCGCCGTAGCGCCCCTTGCCGCCCTGCACGCGGATCAGTCCTTCAGCGGTGTTCACGTCCGCGAAGTGCAGTTTCACCACTTCGCTGCGGCGCAGACCCGCCATCAGCATCAAGGAGATGATCGAGAGATTGCGCGTGCGCTCAAGCGGGCTTCCCCATGGGAAATTACGCAGCCATGTGAGCATGTCTTCTGCGCTCGTTTTTGTGAGGTAGCGCGGGAGGATGCGCCCTATGCGCGGCGTTTGCAGATAGACGAGCGGGTTGAGGGTGCCGTCCTGCTCCTGCATCCAACGCAAGAGCAGCCGCAGTCCCCTCCAGTAGGTATTAATGGCGACGCGTGAGACCTCTTGTAGACGCAGCCAGGCAATCCAGCCTTCGACGATACGCACCTGCCTGCGAATATCGCCGCCGAGGAATAGACCCTCAGTCTGCGTGGCCTTGAGGTACCGCCGAAACGAAGCATAGGACTTTCGTATCCATGCGCACGTCGCGTCTGTTAGGCCGTTCACAGCCTGCGCATGCACAAGACACTCTGTGACGCGCCGATCGAGATGTTCGAGCGAGGGGAACTGGAGCGGGAGAGGGGTGAATGGCAGAGCGTAAGTCTGACGGCCGGAGCGCGGAATCGGAACGAGGGCGGGTGTTTGTGTGGGTGTCTTGGGGAGGGAGGGCCGCTGCACCACACGCACGGGGATGCGGATGGAGAGTGGGCCAGTTCCGGAGACCGGCTGCTGCATAGGCGTTGGGGTAAAGAGATACGGAGGAAGGAGGAGTTAATTAAGGGACCACACTATACAGGAATGTCTAGCGGTGCGAAAGACCGTCGCGTATCCAGCATTCTCCTGTGCTACAACGATTGTGCCGAGTAGAGAGATTGCGTTCTGGCACACTGCCAGCTGATTTCCTTTTGTGCATGTCGAAAAGTCGCCGAGGCGACTGGCACTATGCCAGCGATATCTGCGGGCCTCTCTGTGGCCCTGCTTAGCGAAAGGACAAGCGGATTACGATGGCGGACCCGATCGAGACCACGCGCGAACTACCCTCCTCTAAAGCGGAGAAGTAGAAGTGTCGCCAGCGCTGGGGCTCGATGAATTGCTCGCTGCTCCTCGCTGTTCGTCTTGCTGCCTATGGCTAATGCGCCTCATTTCCTCACGTGCTCTCTTAGCGTGCACTGACCAGCCCGTGGAGCTCAAGCGACTGCTGAACGCATCAAGCCTGTCGATAGCCTGTGCAGCCACGTAGGCGTCTATGGCAGGATCACCAAGGTCTCTATCACTAAATTTGTCGCCAAGTGCGATTAACTTATCATTCGGCGCGTCTGGACCGGCGGCGAGGTACGCCTTCAAGGCAATGTACAGTCTCACCGTCTCTCCATCTGCGAGCAGGCGATCTCCGAGTTCGACCAGATGCTTGGATGCTCCTGCAAACTTGAAAGCCCTCACGGCTTCGTCAAACTTTCGCATGCGGTTAAACCACTCTCCGCAAATAATGAGCTGCTCAGGTGGGACATCCACCCCCGCCAAGGAATACGCGATCACCCCTCTGTCGAGTTCTCCCTTCGCAAACAGGTGGTTGCCATACGCTTCAAGCTCTCCCGCAGGAATGTCCGCACCCGCAGCTCGATAGGTCTCTTGCGCCGTCATCGAGCCGATCAGACAGCAAGAACGCGTGCCCCAGAGCAATGAGTTTCTGCTGGGCATACGCTTCCGCGTATCGCTGTCTCGGGCTGCTCCCTGGAAGATCGAACTGTTCTTGGATTGTGTCCGCGGCAACGACGGCGGCGATCGCTTGGTGCGTCTCATCGATCACGACATCACCGGAGGGCGCGTCGTCCCGTCCAGTCTCGGGCGAAACCGGCTGATCCAAACCGCCGTGAGCTTCAGCCGATGTGTGGAGATCGTTCTTGGTGCTGGGCATTGGAGTGGAATGATGGAAGAAGAATTCTAGGAGTCCAGAGCTGGGATTCTGAGAAGAGTTGTTAGCTTGCGTGTTCCTGCTAGATCAGGATGCGCTCCGCTGCAACGAAGGCGTTCCGCGCATTCCCGGAATCACCCGCAGCAAGGGCGGCGGTACCAATCTCCACGAGTTCTGATTCCGCGCCCGCAGC
>DATLVW010000657.1:0-2046 GCA_035577085.1 Thermoanaerobaculia bacterium | reverse complement strand
TGACGTTCGTGCCGAACTTTCTGCTGGCGTGGTTTTTCCTTAGCGCGACCGGCATCAGTCGCCTCTCCCTCGGATACATCGCTCTCAATGCGCTCCTTGCCGCCGACGGGATGGACGTCATCGCCAGTTTTGTGACCTTGCGCTGGCGTGCGCTTCGGCGTGAGTCGCTGGCGACGGCACTGCAAATGTTTTTGGCGGCGATCGTCATCGGGCGCTACATCTTCTGGGTCTGGCCGGCGCTGGAAGAAGTCCGCACGAAGGACTCGCCGCCGGTGCTGGCGATGCGATGGATCCGCGAACACGTTCCTGGCGGCACGACGATCTACCTGAACGGAGCTCTCGAACCATTTCCTGAATACTTTCTTCCGGACTACAGAATCGTTTCCGTCGACGCGGATTTCGATCCATCGCGGGTAGTGCTGCAGCCGGGCGCGTTTGTGGTGTCCGATGCGCCCAGCCGGTTAGCCGACGCGGTCAATTTCCAGCGTCCGCACCGCCGGCTGTGGGCGCTCTTCAATCAGCGCTACTTCGAGACATCGGTCGCCCCGGCCGCCGGCTGGATCAAGTTCGGCGATGGCTGGTACAACGAAGAAGACAACGGCCAGGGTGTTTGGTGGCGATGGATGCGCAGCGAGAGTCACACGCTGCTTGGACCGCTCGGTCACCCTGCGCAGTTGGGAGTGACTCTCGGGTATCCGGACGAGCTCGAGCCGGCGCCGAAGGTGGTGATCGCGCTCGACGGAAACGTGATCGACCGCTTCGTGGTCCCGCGGGGAGCCGCCGAGCGTTCGTACGCGGTTTCGTCGCGCTCCGGCGCTTCCGATGAGCTGGTGATTTCCGTCGATCGAACGGTCAATCCGCTCCGCGCGCATCGCGGCCCCGATTCCCGAGACCTGGGTCTGCGCCTTCTGTCGCTCACATGGAAAGCGCGATGACGGAGCCGGTTTTCGCGCAGCCCGTTGAGCCGCTCACGACGGGACAACGCAATCTGATCGTCGCGCTTGCAATCGTCGTTGCTGCGACGAGATTCCTGGCGGTTTCTCATTCGATGTGGGACTGGGACGAGGCTCTCTTCGCGTCTGCGCTCCAGCATTACGACGTCGCCCAGCACCATCCGCACCCGCCGGGTTTTCCGCTGTTCTTTGCGCTGGCGAAGCTCGTCCGTCTCGTCGGTCACAACGATTTTCATGCTCTGCGGGCCGTGAGCGTGTTTGCGTCGCTGTTCGTGTTCCCCGCGTTTTTCGCTCTTGCGCGCTCGTTGCGGTTCCGTTTCCGGACCTGCGCTGTGGGTGCCGCTCTCTTTTGTTTTCTGCCCAACGTCTGGTACTGGGGAGGGACGGGCTTCACCGACGAACTGGCACTCGTTACCGCGCTTGTCAGTGCCGCGCTGCTGCTTCGCGACGATCAACGCCACCGTACGTACATCGGCGGATGTCTCTTGTTCGCTGCGACGATGCTCGTCCGCGCGCAGAACGTTCTGCTGTTGTGGCCATGGATCGAGGCGTCGTGGCGGCGCATGCGCGCCAAGCGCACGTGGGAAGTGGTCACCGGCACGGCGCTCATCGTCGTCCTCGTCGTGACCGGCTACGGCATTGCCGCAAAGCTGACCGGATTCGCGGAATTCGTCTCCGTCACGAAAGAGCACCAGCACTACATCGCCACCGTCGATGGGTCGCTCAACCCGCGGCGGATTCCGATGGCGAATCTACTGCAGGACTTCCTGTTCGATCCGTTCGAGTCACGCGCCGCGTCGACGGCGTTGTTCGGATTCGCGCTTCTGTCGTTCGCGCGCCCGAGGCGGGCTCATGCCGTCATTTTGCTCACGTTCCTGCCGAACTTCTTTCTGGCCTGGTTCCTTCTGAGCCCGACCGGTATCAGCCGCCTATCGCTCGGCTACATCGCGTTTGACGTGCTTCTGGCAGCCGATGGGATGGATGTGGCGGCGGCGTTTCTGGCGTCGCTCCTTCGCGCCATTCCGCGCGAACGTGTTGCGGCGGCGTTGCAGATGCTCTTCGCCGCGGTCGTCATCGGGCGCTATATCTTCTG
>DATLVW010000656.1:0-4516 GCA_035577085.1 Thermoanaerobaculia bacterium | reverse complement strand
ATGCTTGTGATCGGGGTCACAAACGAGGTGGTAGTTATCGCTGCTGGGGACGGCCCGCCGGATGCTTCACTGGAGGATTCGCGTCGCGGGCACGAGGTCGCGAGATCGGCGTCACCTCGAATTCCTCTTCCCAAGCGTCGTCGTCATAAGCTTGACTGATTACGATCTCGTCGATCTCGTCCTCAGTCAGCGGCCGTTGCGTCGGTTGCTTCATCCCCGAATTATAACGGCCTCACGCTACTTCTCGCTCCGTGCCGACTGCAACAGCCGCTTCGTCGCCGCGTGCTGCGGGTTCGTCAGCACCTCGCGCGGGTTTCCTTCCTCGACCACTTCTCCCTCGGCCAGAATGATCACGCGCGTGGCGAAATCGCGGGCGAAATCGTCGTCGTGCGTCGTGACGACCAGCGTCCGGCCGGTGGTCGTCAGTTGCAGGAGCGTCTCTCCCAGCTCGCCGCGGCGGGCCGGATCGAGCGACGCCGTCGGCTCGTCCATCAGTAGGAGCGGCGGCTCCATCGCCATTGCGCGCGCGATCGCCACGCGCTGTGCTTCGCCTCCCGATAGCTCGCGTGGCAGTGCGTTGCGCCGGTGCGCGACGCCGAGCGCTTCCAGCAGCTCCGTCGCGCGGCGCTCGGCCTCGACGCGCGGAACATGCGCCACCTGCATCGGCGCCAGCGTGACGTTCCCAATGGCCGACAAATGCTCGAAGAGGTAGTGGAGCTGGAACACCATCCCAACCCTCGTGCGCAGCTCGCGGATCGTGTTTCGCGAAGGCGCCGGTCCCGGGCGGAGCACCACACCCCCGACGTCGATCACACCATCCTCGAACGTCTCCAGTGCCGCAACACAGCGCAACACCGTCGTCTTGCCGCCGCCGGACAGGCCCATCAGCGCGACGAGCTCGCCGGCGCGAACGTCTGCGTTGACGCCGCGCAGGATCTCGCGCTCCCCGCGGCGCAGGCGGAGATTCGCGATCGAAAGAACGCCGCTCATTCCGTCGCCGCCTTCCAGCGCATCTCCAGGCGTCCCGCCAGGCGCGACAGCGGCAGTGACAGCACGAGATACAGTGCCGCGCAGAGGATGCCGGGAATCACCCAGCTTCCGATGTTCGCCGCGAAGATCGAGGTCTGCTTCGTCAACTCGATTACGGTGATGACCGACACGAGCGATGAATCTTTGAGCAGCGCCACGAAGTCATTCGTCATCGGCGCCAGCGCGATGCGAAATGCCTGCGGCCCGCGAACGAGCCGCAAGACTTGCGACTCCGTCAAACCCAATGTCCGCGCCGCTTCGAGCTGACCGCGCGGCACAGCCTCCAGCGCGCCGCGGTAAATCTCGCTTTCATACGCCGCGTAGTTCAGTCCAAGCCCGAGGAGCGCGGCAAGAAATGCCGGGAGCCGGATCACCGACGAGAGACCGTAGTAAAGAACGAAGAGCTGCAGCAGGACCGGCGTTCCGCGCACGACCTCGACGTACATCGTCAGGACCGCGCGCACCGGCGCGCTGCCATAAACACGGCCGCTGGCGATGAACACGCCGACGAGAACCGCCAACGCCATCGCCGCGCACGACAACACGATCGTGATCAGCGAAGCCCGCAGCAGCGCTGGGATGTATCGCAACACGATCCCCAGATCCTGCGTCGCGCCGCCCTCGGCCGTCTTCCTCTCGTGTTGCTGAACCGCCTTCTCCGCGTTCAGCACGCTCGCGAAAAACGCCGGCTGATAGTCGTCCCAGATCTTCCACTTGCGATAAATCCGCTCCAGCGTGCCGTCGGCCATCCGCGCGCGCAGGATGCCGTTGATCCGATCGCGCAACGCCGTGTTGGTGGTTGCCAGCACGCCGATGTAGTGACTCGTCGCCACCGGCTTCGGTTCCGTGTAAAGACCGGGCACGCGCCGCATCGACCGCGCCGCGATGATGTTGTCGAGCAGCACCGCGTCGAGACGTCCGGCGCGAAGATCGGCGTACGGATGAACGTCGTCATCGTACGAGACGCAGATCACGCCGTCGGTCATCTGCGCCGCCAGCAGCTTCTCGTACGCAATCGTGCCGCCGAGCGTGCCGACGCGCCGTCCGCGCAGCGCCGCCAGTGTCGCGAACTTCCCCCGATCCTCGGCGCGCACGGTCAGCACTTCATGAAACTCGAAGTACGGAATAGTCGCCGCCAGCATCTTCCGCCGCGCCGGCGTGTCCTCAACGCCGCTCATCCCGATGTCGAAGTCACCGCGCTGCACGGACTGATCGATGTCGCTGAACGACACCTGCACGAACTCCGGCCGCCGCCCCAGTCCCTTGGCGATCTCCCCTGCCACCTCGACGTCGAACCCGCGCAGATTCGAAGGGTCATTCGGATCCGCTTCCACAAACGGCGCTCCCCCCTCGGCATCCCCACCCCAGTGCAGGATAGGTGTCTGCGCCCGGGCCACGGTTGCGAAGATGAGCACGAGAACGATGGATGACGATCGGCGAATAAGGTTCATTTTGTGGCGACGTTCATCGTTCAAAGCGCCGGCTTTGTCAACGGTTTTCGCTTGGATGATTTTTCCTCTTTGCGCAAACCACCGGGCGGGGACGCCCGGTGGCCGCGGACGAGACGCCTGGCGAGACGCCCGCACTCCAACGCTACAATCGCACGCGTGAACGACGATCTCCGCCTTGCCCTCTCTCTCGCCGATGCAGCCGACGAGATCACCATGCGGCACTTTCAGTCGGTCACGCTTTCGGTGAGGACGAAGAACGATCGGACGCCGGTGTCCGAGGCGGATGAGGCGGTGGAGAGGATGATTCGTGAGCGCCTCGAGCGCGAGCGGCCGGACGATGGCATCCTCGGCGAAGAGTTCGGAGCGCGGGGCGAGGCGGAGCGGCGCTGGATCATCGATCCGATCGACGCCACGAAGAATTACATCCGCGGGATTCCGGTGTTCGCCACGTTGATCGCGCTCGACGAGCGGATCGGCGTTGTCTCCGCGCCGGCCATGGGCAGGCGCTGGTGGGCGTCGCGCGGCGAGGGTGCGTTCTGCCGCGACGGCGGCGCATCAAGCCAGGCTCGCGCGATCCACGTATCAGCGATCGCTGAGATCGGCGACGCGCAGCTCTGCTACGACGACGTTCCCGGCTTCGAGAAGCTTGATCTTGGCGGCAAGTTTCTCGCGCTCGTGCGCCGCTGCGCGCGTAGCCGAGGATTTGGGGATTTCTGGTCGCACATGCTCGTAGCCGAGGGGGCTGCCGAGATCGCCGTCGAACCGGAGGTCGCGCATTGGGATATGGCCGCGGTAAAGGTGATCGTAGAAGAAGCCGGCGGACGGTTCACCAATCTTCGCGGCGACGCGCGCGCGGATGGCGGCAGCGGCCTCTCGACGAACGGGCTTTTGCACGACGACGTGTTGCGCGCCTTCGCGTAAGTTCACTCCGGGACAATTCGCAAACACTCGAAAGCGGTGGCTGCGCCACCGCACTCCAAAGCGCTTCGCGCGAAATTCTGCCCAACGTTTTGCGCGAAGCGCTTTGGACTGCGCGTGGCGCAGCCACCGCTTTCCTACAATCAAGAACGCGACGAGGTCTTCTGCCGCTCGATCTCCTCGCGCAACGCCTCGGCGGGATCGCGCCACGTCGGGGGCTTGATCGTCTTGCCGTCCTCGCGAACGCGTGGCGCGCCGTCCGGCCAGAGCTTGGCCATGTTCGCGCCGTGCACGATGTCGAATAACGGTCCCGGACGCACGCCCATCTCGACGAGTGTGCCGAGGGCGAAGTAGATCAGGTCGATCATCGCGTCGGCCTGATCGACGACGTCGGTGGCTTCGACAAACTCGTCGATCTCCTCGCGCATCCAGGCCACGCGGCCGTCTGCGCGCGGCGATTTCAGGAGCTGCGGGCGGTCTGCCACAGGGTGTCCGAAACGGCGGTGGAACTCCGCGACCTGATCGAAAGGATCGTCCAGACTCATAGAGGGTGCATCATAGTTCCATGCACGAAATCACTGCACATCTCTTCACCCTTCCGATCCCGCTGCTCGAGAAAATCATCCGGCCGATCATCATCTATGCCTTCCTGGTGATCCTGCTGCGCGTCTTCGGCAAGCGCGAGCTGGCGCAGCTCAACCCGTTCGACCTCGTCGTGCTGCTGTCGTTGTCGAACACAGTGCAGAACGCCATCATCGGCGACGACAACTCCGTCAGCGGCGGGATGATCGGCGCCATCACGCTGCTGGTGACCAACTACCTCGTGGTTCGCTATCTCTTCCGCCATCGCCGGCTCGACCAGATGATGGAAGGCAAACCGTCCACACTCATCAAGGAGGGCCACGTCTGCAAGAAAGAGATGGCCAGGGAGCTGCTCACGACGGCCGAGCTGCAAAGCGTCATTCGCCGCGAGGGCTTCGACGGCATTCAAGACATCGAGACATGCATCCTCGAGCCGGGCGGCGCTTTCAGTATCAAGGGGAAGTCACCGTCGGCGGATGTGAAGCGCCACGACGAACTGCTGCACCGCCTCGACGCACTGACCGCGCAGATTGCCG